>JASFVA010000050.1:0-8318 GCA_050050055.1 Nitrospirota bacterium | reverse complement strand
GTCGTGAGGCCGACGTTAAGGACGGTCTCCATCATGCCCGGCATGGAACTCCTCGCGCCGGAGCGGACGGAAAAGAGCAGCGGGTCGTCGGGGTCACCGAACTTCTTGCCCATTATCTTCTCGACCCTGGCCAGGGCCTTGTTCACCTGCTCCTCAAGCCCCGCCGGGTAACGCCGGTTGTTTTCGTAGTACTCGGTGCAGACTTCCGTGGTGATGGTGAAACCCGGTGGCACCGGGATGCCGAGGTTAACCATCTCCGCAATATTAGCGCCCTTGCCGCCCAGCAGATTTTTCATACCGGCCCGGCCGTCGGCCCTGCCGTCGCCGAAAAAGTAGACGTATTTCTTCCTTCTCTTCGTTCCGCCTTTCTTCTTTGCAGCCGCCTTTGCCATACGTGCCTCCGAGGGTATAATTTTTTCTGAGTATGGACAGATTTTAAGGATATATAGACTAACCCATATGCCCGAAAATATCAAGCCAAATCGGCCCCGGCGGCCAATGCGCGGGCCTTGACAAAGGAGGGAAAAGTGGTAGTGTTTTCTCTATATGAGCGCTATCGAAAGACTGGAGAAGATTGCCGGACTCATCCGCTATTACGCCATAGCCTCCACGTCAGAAGCCGGTTCGGGGCATCCCACGTCGGCGCTTTCGGCCGTGGAGCTTATGGTGGGGCTTGTCTTCGGGGGGACTTTCAGGTTCGACCCCGATGACCCGGGGCACCCGAACAACGACAGGCTCATATTCTCGAAAGGGCACGCCACGCCCCTCCTGTACTCCCTGTGGGCCGCGGCGGGCCGGCTGAGCGAGGAGGACCTTCTCACCTACAGGAAGTTCGGGAGCCCCCTGGAGGGCCATCCGTCGCTTGCCTTCAAGTACACCGAGGCGGCCACGGGCTCCCTCGGCCAGGGCCTCTCTGTGGGGTTGGGAATGGCACTTAACGCCAGGCTCGACGGCCTTCCGTACCGCACTTTCGTCCTCCTTGGCGACAGCGAGATTGCCGAGGGCTCCCAGTGGGAGTCCATCCAGATAGCGGCCCACTACAGACTCGACAATCTCGTGGGCGTCATAGACGTGAACCGCCTGGGCCAGCGGGGCGAGACTATGTACGGCCACGACATCGGGGCCTACGAAAGGCGCGTGTCGGCCTTCGGCTGGAAGACGATAACCGTGGACGACGGCCACTCGATCCCAGAGGTCCTTTCCGCCTACGGGGAGGCGGTCAGGGCCGACGGCTCGCCGGCCATGATCATAGCCAGGACCATCAAGGGCAAGGGCGTCTCTTTCCTGGAGGACAAAAACGGCCTCCACGGCAAGGCCCTGACGAAGGAAGAGGGCCAAAGGGCGGTCGAGGAGCTGGGAGAGATAGACAAGAGCGTGAGGGGAGAGATATCGAGGCCCGAGGACAGGAGGCCCTCCGGGAGGGCGCCGGAGGGCGTCGGGGAGCTCGAATACCCGGCGGAGAAGCCCGTGGCCACGCGGGCCGCCTTCGGAAAGGCCCTCAAGAGGATTTACCCGGCGTATCCCGACATCGTGGCCCTGGACGGCGAGGTGGGCAACTCCACCTACTCGGAGGAGTTCGGCCATGCCTACCCGGGGAGGTTCTTCGAGATGTACATAGCCGAGCAGAACATGGTGGGCGCGGCCATAGGACTTGCAAGGCGGGGCAAGGTGCCCTTCGTCTCCACCTTCGCGGCCTTCCTGACCCGTGCTTTCGACCAGATCCGGATGAGCCAGTACTCCGAGGCCAACGTCAAGTTCGTTGGCTCCCACGCCGGGGTATCCATCGGCGAGGACGGCCCCTCGCAGATGGGCCTCGAGGACCTCGCCATGTTCCGCGCCCTTCAGGGCTGCGCCGTCCTATACCCCTCGGACGCCTATTCGACGGAAAGGCTCGTCGAGGAGGTGGCCAGGCATAAGGGCATGGCCTATATTAGGACGACAAGGGGCAAGACGCCCATACTCTACGGGCCCGGCGACGGGTTCCCCATCGGGGGGAGCAAGGTGCTAAGAAGAAGCGATAGCGACACCGTAACGGTCGTGGCGGCGGGGATAACCTTGCATGAGGCCCTGAAGGCTTACGAAGACCTCCTGAAGGACGGCATAAGCATCCGAGTTATCGACCTCTACAGCCTCAAACCAGTGGACGCGGCCACACTTAAGAAGGCCGCCGCGGAGACTCGGGCGCTTGTAACGGTGGAGGACCATGTGAGGGAGGGAGGCCTGGGCGACGCCGTGAGGCTGGCCCTGGAGGGCGAGGCTGAAGCCGGGGTTCATTCCCTCGCCGTGACCAAGATTCCCAAAAGCGGAAAACCGGAGGAGCTCCTCGACTACGAGGGGATATCGAGCGCCGCCATAACCGCCAAGGTAAAAGAGATACTTAAGTAGGCGCCGCCCCGCTGCTTTTCTTTTGCCGCCCCTTCGGCTTATAATCCCTTCCCATGGAATTAATCGCCGACCTCCACGTCCACTCCCGCTATTCGCGGGCCACGAGCCCGGAGATGTCGCCCGAGGGCCTCTGGAGGTGGTCCCAGCTTAAGGGCATATCCGTGGTCGGCACGGGAGACTTCACCCACCCGGCCTGGATAGGGGAACTGAGGGAGAAGCTCGTGCCTGCCGGAAACGGGCTGTTCACGCTCCGGGAACCGGGAGGCGCCGGCGAGGTGCCCGCTTCGTGCGCCTCGGAGGTCTTCTTCTGCCTCCAGGCCGAGATAAGCTCCATATACAAGAAAAACGGCAGGACCCGTAAGGTGCATTCCATCGTCCTCGCCCCCGGCATGAGGGAAGCGGAGCTCATAAACAGGAGGCTTTCCGCCGTGGGCAACATCGCCTCCGACGGCCGCCCCATACTGGGGCTCGACGCCAAGGCGCTCCTGGAGATAGTGCTCGGGGCCTCCCCGGACGCCATGCTGATTCCGGCCCACGCCTGGACTCCGCATTTCTCCGTGTTCGGGGCGGCCTCGGGGTTCGACTCCCTCGAGGAGTGTTTCGAGGAGCTTACCCCTCACATCCATGCGATAGAGACCGGCCTGAGCTCCGACCCTCCCATGAACCGCCGCTGGTCCGCCCTGGACGGAATCACCCTGGTGTCGAACTCCGACGCCCATTCTCCCCGGAAGCTCGGGCGCGAAGCCAACGTCTTCCGGACGGAACTGTCCTACGGGGCGGTGGCCGCTGCCCTGCGAACGGGAGAGGGTTTCGGCGGGACGCTGGAGTTCTTCCCGGAAGAGGGCAAGTACCACCTGGACGGCCACAGGAAGTGCGGCGTGAGGCTTACGCCGGAAGAGACTGTCGGAAACAACTACCTCTGCCCCTCCTGCGGCGGGAAGCTCACCGTGGGCGTCATGCACAGGGTGGCGAGGCTCGCGGACCGCGCCGAGCCTGAGAAGGCCGACTTCAGCTCCATAATCCCCCTTGCCGAGCTCATAGCCGAGTGCGAGGGAAGGGGCGTAAACACCCTGGGAGTGCAGAAAAAATACCTCGACCTGCTCTCGAAGCTCGGCCCGGAGCTCAAGGTGCTCCTCGAGGTTCCGGCGGACGATATCTCCAGTGCCGGGGGAGAGAGGATTGCCCAGGCCGTGGAGAGGATGCGCGCCGGAGAGATACACATCTCTCCGGGCTTCGACGGCGAGTACGGCCGGATAAGGGTCTTTGACGGAGACGGGGCCGATTTGCCGGGGGCCGGGGTTGAACGCGCTCCGAGGCGGAGGAAGCAGGGCGGCCTCTATTAGGGGTGTTCGAGGCTCTTCTCCTTCGGTATAAGCTCCTTGTACTCTTCGTAGCCTACGGCGGTCTCCCAGTGGCCGGTGAGCTTCGCCGCGCCCACGATGCCGAAGAACACCGCCGCCACGAGGGCCGCGAAGACCACGGGCTTCAGCGCCTTTCTCTTTGGCGTCGCCACCTCGAGGGCTCCCTTGGAGGGGCAATTCGCAACACAGGTGAGGCAGCCCGTGCACTCTGGGGACTTGACCCTCTCCATGCTCTCCACCTCGAGAAGCGAGGGGCAGTTCCTCGTGCACCTGTGGCAGTGGATGCAGGCGTCGTCGTTCCGGGTTATCTTCCAGGGGCTTGCGTAGCTCAGGAGGCCCACGAAGGCCCCGTAGGGGCACAGGTAGCGGCACCAGAAGTTCCTGAAGGGTATCGAAAGCGCCACCAGGGCCACGAGCGTCACGGCGGTATAGGTGCCCATGTCGGTAAAGAACCCGAGCATCTTCACGTCGGCCACCTTCCAGTAGGGCGAGATGAGGAAGGCAAGTATCATCCAGCCCGCCATCTGGAAAACGACGGCGTAGAGGAAGAAGGCCATGAGGATGTACTTCAGGGACCTTAGCGGTATGTCCAGATAGGGGTGGATGTTGAAGTTCCTTCCGAATATCTTTCCGCCGGCCCTGTAAAGGGCCTCCGAGAGGGTGCCAACCGGGCAGATCCACCCGCAGAAGCTCTTCTTGAGGGCAAGCGAGCCGACTATCGCCCCGAGGAATATGGCCAGGCCCGCCGGGTGCACGGGGTCGAAGGTGCCGGTGATTATCCAGAATTTCAGCGACATGAGGCTTCCGATGGGCAGAAAGCCCTCCACGAGCGGGGGCCTGCGCACCAGCGGCGTGCCGGAGAGGAAGTGCTCCGTGAAGAGGTAGAACCGCCAGCCCCCGTAGGCCACAAGGGCAAAGAGGCCCCACTGGAAGGCGTAGCGTATTTTCTTCAGGTAAGTGCGGTCAGTTTTTTCCACTATATTTAGTTTATAATTTCGGGCCCTCCGGGGGATATGATTTGAATCAGAGCGCCCGGCGCATACAAAAAAAGGGGGTTCGCCTCCTGGCGAACCCCCCATGGGCAAATGCAATTTTCCCTACGATAGTATGGTTCTGGCCTCCTCGGGGAGGGTCTTTCGCACCGGCTTGTTGGTTATGGTCTTTTCGACTATCTCCTCGGTGTTTCCGACCTTGAGCCTGTCGAAAAGGAGGCCGAACTTGTCGGAGAGCTCGTTCATGATGGGCTCCTTGACGTCGCCTGGGAGGTCCCACCATTTCTTTTTCAGGGGGCCGAAGCCCTTCTTGCGGGTCTTGTAGAGGAACTGCTCCTCCGTCTGCCCCTCCTTCCATTCCTTTGAGAACTCCTTCTTGATGAAATCGTAGACCTCGTTTCGGAAGTCCCCGGGGAGGGCGGGGTTGTCGTACATGATGTTCTGGAAGCCCGTGGCCAGATGGACCTCTGAGGTGCCGGTCTTGGGGAACATGTCGAAGGCCTCGTCGGGCAGGGTGGAGGCGCCGTGCTGGACGCAGCCCGAAAGGCCGTAGTCTTTCCTCGCCACTTCGGAGAGGGTCTTGAGGGTGTCGAAGTCTATCTTAACCTGGGCCAGGGAGCCGTCGGGGAGCACGACTCCGCCGTGGGAGGTGCCGGTCTGCACGCTCAGCTTGCTGAGGCCCTTTTGGCCCTTGAAGGTCTCCCTGAAGCCGTCGAGGTACGCCCTGAGCTCCTCGGGCGTGCTGTTGGCCTTTCCGATCTCGCCGATCTCCCCGCCTATGGACACCGTGATGCCCTGGGGCTCCATCTCCCTTATCGATTCGGCCAGTTCGGCCGTGGCCCCGAAGTTGGGCTCCTGCTGCTCCTTTAGCGTGCCCCTGGAGAGGTCCACGAGGGTCGAGCTGTCGATGTCGATGTTGTAGAACTCGGCCTCGATGGCCTCCTTTATGAGGCCCAGGACGTAGCTCGTCTCGGCGGTGGAGTCGGTGTCGTAGTATTTCTTGACCAGCTGGAAGTGGTCTCCCTGTATGAACACCGGGCCCCTGTAGCCCGAGGCGACCGCAGCGGCGAGCACCGCCGTGGCGTACTCCAGCGGCCTCTGGCTGGTGTAGCCGATCTCGGAGCGGGCGATCTCGAATATCATGGCCTTCACTTTCATCTCCATGGCCTTCCTGAAGACCGCCTTGGAGGTGTCGTAGGTCAGCCCCCTTATGTTCATGGCCGGCACGGTAAAGCCGGGGTAATTTCGGCCCATCTCCTCGTAGAGTTCCTGTATCGAGGCGGGGTAGGCGCCGGCCTCCTTGCAGGCGTCCTTGATTATCATAAACTTGGCCTTCCTCTGTTCGTCTTCCTCGGTGAAGACCGCGTCGTATATGAGCGAATCCATGGCCTCGGCCAGTTTCGAGGGGTCCTTTACCCTGAGGTTGTTGCCGTCCAGGGAGAACAGGTCTTTCCAGCTCATTTCTACCTCCTTAGGGATTAATCTATATTTTGTACCGGCAAGCCGCTCTCGGTGCTTCCGCACCCATTATGTTAAGCCTGAGGGGGCTGATTGTCAATTATTTTCGACGTCTTCCGCCCGGAGACGGACCCGCTCAGCCCGACGGGCCCAGGAGGGCGTGGATGCCGTAGATGGCAATGCCTATGCCCGCGGCGATAAGCATGGCCACGAGGAGCCTCCAGAGGGGCGAAGGCCCGC
Source organism: Nitrospirota bacterium (assembly GCA_050050055.1). Classification (GTDB taxonomy): domain Bacteria; phylum Nitrospirota; class Thermodesulfovibrionia; order Thermodesulfovibrionales; family JdFR-86; genus JARRNG01. The sequence continues at coordinate 1,882 of JASFVA010000050.1, read as the reverse complement.
TCCCGGAGCCGCCCTCCAGGTCCCTGATGGCCTCGCGCACGGCGCTGGTCTTGATGGATGTGGCGCCTTCGTTGAATGCGCTCAGGAGAGCCCGGTCGGCCGAGAGGTTGATTAGGCGGGGTATGCCCCCGCTATAGCGGTGTATCATCCTTGCGCCCCGGTGGGGGAAGCTGAGGGCCAGCGCCCCGGCGAGGCGCAGCCTGTGGTTGACGTACCTCGCCGTTTCCCCGGGCTTCAGCGGCCCCAGGTGGTAGCGTACGGCGATTCTCTGGTTCAACTGCCTGAGCCTGCGCTGGTCCACGATTTCCCTCAGTTCGGGCTGGCCCACGAGAATTACCTGGAGGAGCTTCCGCTTGTCCGTCTCGAGGTTCGAGAGCAGCCGTATGAACTCCAGGCACTCCACGCTCAGCTCCTGGGCCTCGTCTATCGCCAGGACGGCCTTCTCCCCTTTCCGGTGGCAGTCGATGAGAAAACGGTTGAGGTCGTCCAGCAAGGACTTGTGGGTCGTCTTTCTCTTGACGGAGATGCCGAAGTCGTGGTTTATGAACTTCAAGAGCTCCAGGGCGTCCATCCTGGGGTTCAGGATCACGGCCGTGCGGTAGCCGGGGCCCAGGTCGTCGAACAGGTGCCTCATCAATGTGGTCTTGCCGGAGCCCACTTCGCCGGTGAGCATGATGAACCCCCTGTTGTGCTCTATTCCGTAGGAGATATGCGCCAAGGCCTCCTCGTGGGCCCGGCTCATGAACAGGAACTTGGGGTCGGGCGTGACCCCGAAAGGCTCGTCCGTCAGTCCGAAGTAGTCGTTGTAAATCAACCCCTGCCCCATCCATCGGCGAAATCTTTATAAGACATGAAGAAGGCCGACCCGAACGCCGTATCCATGTCCTCGCCCCTCGAAAGCCCCTTCAGGAATTCCACTATGCTGTAAAGGCCGTAGTTCTCTATTAGATGCGCCACGGCGGAATAGCTCACGCTGTAGGCGGCACTGCTCTGTTTCTGGGAGCGGGGGAATGCGCCCTCCAGGGTTCTTAGCGGCATTATCTGGCCCACCCTCTCGCGCGTTTCTCCCGAGAGGTACATGGCGAGGCCCTCGTTCAGCCATACCGGGGACCTCGGCGTGATGGAAAAGACGAGGGCGTGGGCGTACTCGTGGTAGAGCACCTTCCTGAGCACGTCCCGGTTGACCTCTTCGACGCCTCTCAGAGGCACCCTTATTTTACCGTCGAAGGCGCCCCCCGACCAGTCCGGCATCCGGGTCACGTCGTGGAACTTTCGTTCGCTGTAGAGTATCACCGTCACGGGGTCCTCGGGAAAGTGGCCCGTCTGCGCCCCTATGTCCCGGTAGGCGTCTTCGAGTATGTGCAGCACCTCGGTGCTGACCGAGCCGTGCTCGTAGCCGTCGAAGAGGACCTTGAAGTGGAGCGTTGCCTCCTGTATGAACCGGTCCTGCGCGGGCTTTTCCCTGCGGAGCCTCTTAACGAGGGCCGAAAGTTCGGGGTCCTCCGAAACCGCAAGAGCGGCCTCGGCGTTTGAGAGGCTCCGGGCGAGGTCGTCCAGCCTGTAGTAGGAGAAGGCCAGCAGCTTCCTGACCTGGAATTCGTCCACCCCCCGCTGGCCGAGGGCCTTCTCGAGGAAAGTCGCGGCGCTTCCGTAGTCGCCGAGATTGTAGTACGAAAGACCGAGGCCGAGGAAAGCCAGGGGGTCCTGCTTCGAAAGCTCCGAAAACAGCGATGCGGCTATCTCGTAGTTTCCGGCCCTGAAGTTCTCCATGGCCCTCCGGGGAAGGTCGCTCCCGCCGGGGGCTTCGGCCTCTGGCTTCGTGGGCGCCTGCGACCGTGGCTCCGGCGGTGGCGGCGAAAGGGGCCGGGGCTTTATATCCGTC
>JASFVA010000049.1:0-8398 GCA_050050055.1 Nitrospirota bacterium | reverse complement strand
GGAGGAGCAGATTTACAAGCTTGAGACGGGGCAATACCTTTTTAAGAAGAGGGTAACCATAGACCGGGACCTGGAATATACCGCTTACCTGATGCCCCTGTACATGCACGTCAGATTCCATATCTCGATGTTCGTGCTGCCGGAGAGCGTATATAAGGAGGAAGAGGTCATCGAAAGATATACGGACGTCTACATTTATCTGAAACCTTATTTCATCAGCGACAAGGAAATACTGAAGGTGCTAACTTTCCCGGACGACAAGGTGCCGATTCAGATTCCGATGCCGCCGCATTAGGGGAGAAATATGGAGGGAGCGTTAGAGCTTAGGCAAATGTCGAAAATCATCGTAATCGCGATCTTGGGGATCTTCCTCTTCGGCTTCTCCGGCAGCAGGCGGATCGACACCGAGCAGGGGTATTATTACGTCGTGGCGGAGTTCCCGGCCGCGACGGCAAGGGTCGGCAAGAACTCCTTGAGGCTGGTGATAATGGATAAAGGCTCGAAGAAACCAACAGGCGATACGCTTGACATACAGGTCATCCCATGGATGCCGTCGGCCGTCCACGGAAAGGTCGATACCCCGCTCGTAAAGAAGACGGGTCGGGGCGAGTATCTGGTTGAGGGGCTGATTTTCGACGCCCCGGGGCAGTGGGAGGTCTACATAAGGATGGTGGGCAGCGGGAAGGAGGATACGGCGGTCTTCGACGTCGATGTCGTCGACTAAAGAATCATCGTCACATGGAGTATTTATGAACTTCGAAAAGATTATGAGAGCATCGAGGCTCGGCGCGATAATGGTGCTCGGTGTCTTCCTACTTGCCTTCGGGGAGGGACGAATAGGCACGGAGCAGGGCAATTATTTTCTTAAAGTAAAGTTCGCGACAGAACCCGTAAGGGTCGGCAGAACTTCGATGAATTTGAAAATATACGATGAAACGACAGGCCAGCCATCGAAAGGCGGCCTGGACGTGACGGTCTTCCCCTGGATGCCCTTCCATGAGCATGGAAGCCGTGAGGTGCCCATTGTGACCAGCCTGGGCGATGGAGAGTACCTCGTGGAAAACCTTACCTTCACCATGGCCGGGGAGTGGGAGGTATTCGTAATCATAAAGGATGAGGACATAGAGGACGAAGCCGTCTTTGTCGTGAAAGTTCAGAAGTAGAGAGGCTGCGGTTGATGGACGGGGGGGATATGACACTTAAGGCAAAGCAAGTAATGTTAGGGCTTGCCACAGCCCTGGGAGCCGCCTCCTGCATTACGATTGCCTTCCTGGCGGGCGCCGTCTCAGAGGCTCAGGCTGCGGGGGGCATCAAGGTCGAGGTGGCAGAGATATCCTATATGGAAGACGGCTCCTACAGGATAGACCTGGCCATAACGAACGACTCGGACGAAGTGATCGTTGTAACGGAGGTGTCAGGCACCTTCCTCGCCCAGAAGGAGGCACTGGGGCAGTGGATATTGCTGGACAGCAGGCCTTCTGGGAAGCCGTCCGGTTCAGAGGCCTTTACGATTCGGCCGGAGGACGATGGAATATTCTCCTTTATCGTGGATATCCCTCTCGATATGCCCGGGCTTTACATAAACGCCTACGGCGATATAAATCTGAAGGTAACACACGAGATCAAAGTGGCTGTCGACGATGAAGCCGCCGCCTTGATGAGCTCGGGAGATAGCCTCTACTGGGTGACGCCCGGCACGAGCAAGTGGGTCCTGAGGGAAGGCATGTAAGGTGGGCAGCTCTAAGTTCAAAAGGTCATGTGCACTCGGCCTGACCCTGCTGGCGGTTGTCCTTTCCTCAATCACCATCGCGGCGAAGAAGGACGCCAGCGGATACACGAACAGCAGCCCCGCCGGGTGTCCCGACTGCCACCCGGGTTCCGCCTCCTGCCACTACGACTGGAAAAAGGCAGAGATAGACAGCATAAGGGAATCATGGATGGACTCCATACATGTGACCCTTTTCAGGGACGCCTTCAGCCCCTGCACGGCATTCTTTATCAAGGGCGATTGTTTAAGATGCCATCCCAATTTTTTCAGGTCCGGGAAGCCCATTCGCCCGGATTTCCGTAAATTGTGACTTAAACGGGGGGCAAGATGAACGACACTAGATATTTTCGAGCAATTAAAAATTGGTTGAAGGGGACGCTGTTGATTGCTTTGCTTATAGCATTATCTTCCTGCGCATCCTCCCAGCCAGTGAAGAAACAGAGCATCGCCCTGGAAACAGCAGAGGACGGTTGTGCTTTAACGGCATCTCTCGAAGAGGAGTCTGCAAGTATGGTTCTTTATCAGGCGAAAAGATACTGGGATGCCCTCAGCGCTTATATTATCAGGGAAACGAATGCCGGTCGAATGTCGAAGAGAGCACTTGATGACTTTAAAATCCAGAATAGAGAGTTCTCAAAATTCTACAACAATACGTTGATATTATATTTGAGGGGAGATACCTCTTACGAATTCGGAAGATCTCTTGTGACTATCAAGACAATACTGTTAGCCCTGAAAAGTAGCTACCCGAACATGGGTGAGGATATTTCTCATGTCGAGTCTATGAGGGATAACTGTGTTTTCGTGGAACATTTAAGGGATGACGCGGTACGCGGTTATCTAAACAAGATTAGGATAGACTGGGATGAGATAAATGTTCCAATGCTTGGACTGCAATACAGAAGCCAGGGACCATGCAGGGTTCTGGATGAGTTCGAACTTCTTCGCGGAAAATTCAACCGCCATTACAACGACGCGGTCTTGCTTTACCTGGGCGGCAAAGCCAATGACGGGCGTCTTGAGGAGACCCTAGGTGGGCTTGGAGGCCTGCTTTCGGATGCAGAACAATACCCAACGGGAGGTGCGGAATGTTTGGATTAGGGATGCAGGAGCTTGTAATCGTTTCTTTGATTCTGGTGGTCCTGTTCGGGGCGACGAAGTTGCCCGAACTGGGCAGGGGAGTCGGACTCGGCATAAAGAACTTCAAGAAGGCGATAGATTTCGGGGAAACACCTGAGAAGCCCGCGGGAGAAAAGAAAGGATGAATGCCGGGATATCCTGACGGAGGGTAAAAAGTAGGGGGGTATGGCACTAAGCCACCGATATTTCAGGATAATGGGCCTTTCAGGCGCCGTGCTATGAACAGTAGCTATAATTTATTACTATGAATTTATTTGCGTTATAATAAAAGTAACAAATAGATAACTAGAAAAAGTGCACTTGAAACAAAAAGTGCACTTGAAGCGGGGAGTCTTTAAGGGGCGATGGCTTTAAGCGGTCTCAAGAATGCATTGCGGTTCCGCTTAGGGAGGTACGATAGACCTCTGCTCAAATATCTTTCCTTTCGCATTGAGGGCGAGGGACAAGAAGGCTTTTTTTCTAAGCGGAACACTCTTCTCATTTTCACTTTCAGCCTTTTTGTCGCCATATTATCGTTCTTCTTGATAGAGCATTTCCTGCTTGCCGCCACTGAACCTATGTCTCTGGTGGATACGTCAAAACATGCCGTCCTCGAGATATTCTGTGCGCTAATTTCCTTGATAGTCGGGTTCATACTGTTGTGGGAATATTCCGTCTCCGGTCAGTGGAACACCTTCCTGCTTACCCTTGCCTTCTTTTCGATGGGCATACTCGATATTTTTCATGCCTTTTCCGACTATAACCATAATATGTTTGTATGGTTCCATTCCTTCAGTGCCTTGTTCGGTTCTGTATTTCTCTTGGGGGCGGTATTTATCGACAGTGGAGCTGAAGATGCCGGGAACACGCTTCAGTCGGTCTGGGCGCGGCGATTCATCGTGTTCTTCGGGATATTCGTGATTTTCGCATTTGCGATATCGTCGATCAAGTGGGATTCCATAATCCCGGAAGTCCTTGAGATGAGGCCGGAACTGAGCGATATTTCCGTCATCTATGCAGAAGGGCATTTCAGTGATTTCATCTATGCCATTAATCTTATCACCAGCGTCTTCTTCCTGATCGCCGCGATAATATTAATCCGTGGTTTTCTCAAGTCCAATGACATTATCTATCAAATCTTCGGGACCTTCGCCTTGCTGTTCTTCGAAAGTGAATTCTTCTTCACCTTCTCGAGGCTGTGGGATCCCATATGGTGGTTCTGGCATGTAATAAAGGTGGTGGTTTTTTCGGGTCTCCTTATCGGACTGGCCTACGGGTTTTCAAAGTCCGTTTTCGCATTGCACGTGTCCAGAGCCAAGCTGGCAAAGATACTTACCGAACTGGAGGATAAGAATATCGAGATAGGAAGGGCATATGAAAGGTTGAAAGAGACCCAGAGATACCTGAGCGAATCCGAAAAATTGGCTTCAATCGGAAAGATGTCTGCCGGGATAGCTCATGAGTTAAGGAATCCTATGGGGGCAATTGCAAACTCGTTGAGTGTTCTAAAGAGATATAACTCTTTGGAACGCGAAGACGTAGAGCTGGTCAAGATTGTGGAAGACGAGATGGGAAGGCTTAATAAACTCTTGGAGGACTTTCTTAATTATTCCAAGCCCTCGCGTCTGGATTACAGGGAGACGGACCTCCACAGACTTATCGATGATGCGATATCCGTGTTCCAGCTCAACAAGTCCCTGAATGGCATTATTGTCGAGAAGAAATATGCCCAGAAGATCCCGCTCCTTAATCTTGATCGTGACAAAATTAAGCAGATGTTGTTGAACCTCTTTATCAATGCAATGCAGGCGATGCCGGAAGGAGGCACCCTGACCATAGAGACGCAATATAAGACCTCCGAGGACGAAGTCCAGCTTGCCGTTTCCGATACCGGGAGCGGAATGTCTGATGAGATCTTGTCGCAGATTTTCCAGCCTTTCTTTACTACAAAGGACAAGGGCCTGGGATTGGGGCTTAGCATCGTTCATAAGATCATGAAAGAACACGGCGGATATGTTCTTATTTCGAGCGAGATAGGGAAGGGGACAAAGATTGAGTTGAAATTCCCCGTGAAGTTCATGAAAGATCCGGTGGGCCTCTCAGATACCGAGGGACGTTCGGAGGCGGGTTCGACAGAGGGAGGATATGGCGAAAATATTGGTGGTTGATGACCAGGCGGGGATGAGAAGGAGCCTGGCCATTCTCCTGAAGAGAGAAGGTTTCCATATTGCGGAAGCCGAGAACGGCGCACGGGCCATGGAGCTTCTTGAGAGAGAGAGCTTTGACCTGGTCATAACGGATTTGAAGATGTCTCACGGCTCGGGGCTGGACGTCCTCAGGCATGTGAAGGAGAAGAACCTCATGGCCGATGTGATAATCATGACCGCATATGGCACTGTCGATACCGCCGTCGAGGCCATGAAGATAGGCGCCTACGACTACATTGCGAAGCCGTTCAACCATGAAGAAATACTGCACAGGGTCAGAAAGTCCGTCAGCCATGGAGAAATCAACAGGGAACAACAAATCCTCAGTAAGGGTTTGGCGTCAGGGATTATAGGGGAAAGCAGAGCAATAACAGAAATGGTATCCCTTATAAATAAGATCGCGATAGTCGACATACCCGTATTAATTACGGGTGAGACCGGGACTGGCAAGAACCTTGTTGCCAGGGCAATCCACAGCCTCAGCTCAAGGTCGAATAAGCCGTTTGTTTCCTTAAACTGCGCTGCAGTGCCGGAACACCTTCTTGAGAGCGAGCTCTTTGGGCATTCGAAAGGGGCCTTCACTGGAGCTATCCTCGAAAGAAAAGGGCTATTTGAAGAAGCTGAGGGAGGCACTTTGTTTCTCGATGAGATAGGGAACATGCCTTTTACCATGCAGGCAAAATTGCTCGATGTTCTTCAGGACCGGGTTATCCGCAAAGTGGGAGAAAACAAAACAAGAGAAGTAAATGTGAGGATCATCGCCGCTACAAACACTGACCTTGAGCAGGCCATCAGAGAAAATAGATTTCGTGAAGACCTGTACTATAGAGTCAACGTAACCCATATCCACATACCTCCCCTCAGGGAACGCCCCGAGGACATTCCCCTTCTGGCCCAGCACTTTATTGAGCGGTGCAGGACAGAATTCAAAAACCCCGATTTGCGGCTTTCTACGGAAGTCATGGATTTCCTGTACGAGTACGATTACTCCGGAAACGTAAGGGAACTTTGCAATATCGTCTCCAGTGCGGCTGCCATCGCATCAGGCCCGGAAATAGCCATGGAGGATTTATGTTTGACTTTCACGAGAAGCATGTTCGATCTGACCCCAAGAGGGTGCTCCGAGCTCGGCGTGCTTAGCGAGTCGGAAAGGGACCTCATCATCAGAAGTATCAGGAAGAACCCCAATCTCACCAAGGCTTGCGAAGAGCTGGGCATCAGCAGAACGACCTTGTGGCGAAAAATGAAGAAGTATAGGATCGAATAAATTCCCCGCGGGTCTATCTTCGCTAATCGTTGTCTTTGCTAATAGACATTTCGCGTTCGATAATTTCAGTTATCTCTTCTAATGTAATCTTATGGATCGTTCTTTCATTAATCCTTATTGAAAGTTCGGGGCGATCCTTAAACTTCTTTATTTTGTCATAGATCCACGAAGCTATTAGACTAGCAGCAATCCCAGATGAGAACGTTAAAACCCCTGTGGCAATAGATTCTGCATCCAAATCTCGCCGTTCAACAAAAGGAAGTCGAGTCAGTTGGACTCCATCTGGTAGGTCATCATGAGCGAGGATCAGAGGAATATAATTCGTTTCAATTCTAATTTCCAATTTATACGCCTCTCGATTACTGGTTGTACTCTAAACATTTTGTCAATTCCTGTCAATATTTAGTTCAGGAAGGAAGAGTTCCTACGAATTTCCAAAACAAATCAACAATTTTCCGTCTGCCAGGGGCTACTGATTTGATATGCCAATAAACGAGGCTCTTGCCGGTCCTCCGGGTGCGACTTTCTGTGAGAACACTAGAGATAACCCCTCCATACGGAAGAAATGTTATTGATTTGGAAATATGCATTGCTTGTGTTTTCCTGTAGAAAGACCGGCATGCCTCTCGTTGAAATACTTCCACTTTGGCTTTCAGTTGGAGGCGTCTTATATTTCATTCTGTCCGGCTTGCAATCGCCATCTCGGCCAAGTGATCTCTCTGTACGACCTCCGTTTTATTCAGGCTCTTCCGATAGTTAGACCGCTGAGCGATAAACGACAAGACAATCCCTCCCGGGGTGAACGCCGAGCTGGCCAGACACGATCGGTTGTGAGACCCGCGAACTCCAGCCTTCTCGGGAGAGCCATTTCCCCCCTACATTACGCACTCCTTGAACTTTTTCATGTTAAGCGGGTTGCCCTTTACCCTGAGCTTGCCGCTCAGCAGCGCCGCCGGAAGCGAGAGTTCCTCGTTGATGAACCTGATCCAGCTTTCCGAGTCGGCCTTGATGCGGAGGTTCGGCTTGCCGTGGTGCCCCTTTCTGACGTCTATCTTCTGTCCCGCTATTACGACGGTTAGGAGGGCCTCTTCCTTGCCCGTGAACTCGAAGTGCAGAGTCAGGGCAAGACCTTCGGCCTTGCCCGGGTCGAACAGGAGCCCGAGGCCAACGGCGAACTCCGATATGAGTTTCGGCCTGATGGGTGTGTTAACGTGACGGACCTCCTTTGCGCTGTTTTTCAGGGCCGCCTTTTCGGCAACCCTGCCCTTTATAACATATACCGGCTCGGGCTTGTCCCTCAGGGGCTTGACTATCCCGGAGATGTAAGACTTCTTATCGGCCTCGTAGGACTTCACCAGGTCGGTGCCTGCAGGGCAGACGGCCAGACAGTAGGAGCACTTGTATGCGTGCCCGAAGGTCAGGGACTGCCAGAAGGCGATGGACTCCTGGTCGCGGAACTTCCTGCGAAAATCCTGTACTCCATCAGAGGCCACGATTGTCTCGATGTAGTCTAGGAAGCCGGCCATCGTATCACGGTAGTTGTGGGAGAAGCAGGAAAGGAAGGTTAGGTCGCCGTCCCTGCTTATGGCCCCCACTGGGCAGACCGATACGCAGAGCTTGCAGTCTATGCAGGGGTTTTCCCTGATAGGGGTGCTGTAGCTGTCGACCTCGGTGTCTATGAGTATTGAATTGAGAGAAATGGCGCTTCCGTACTTCGGATGAAGCACTATGCGGTTGATGCCCATGAGGCCGATGCCGGCCTCATGGGCCATGGTCTTGTGGCTCAGGTCCCATATCTTGCCGGGCCAACGCTGTGGGTCCGAAGGAAAGGCGTAGGTGGTGTAGGCTCCCCTTACGCCGAAGGCGTTAAGTCTCTTTATGACAGTGCGAGCCACCTTTGCAAGGTCATCGCAGGAGCGGTGGTACTCCTCGTCGGCGATGTTTATTGAGGGGCTTTGCACGTTCTCGCGGTTCATGGCCAGCGCATAGGCAATGACGGTCTTGGCCCGGGGGTATACCCTCAGGATGTCCGGCAGT
>JASFVA010000048.1:0-8488 GCA_050050055.1 Nitrospirota bacterium | reverse complement strand
GGCACATCTCCCCGTCCCCGCCCGGTATGACGTAGGTGTCGAAGCGCTCCCCGTTGTTGAGGTTGCTTATCGCCACCTGCTCGTAGGGCCTTATGTCGGCGGCCCCGAGGAGGGCCGAGTCTATGGTTATGCTACCCTCGTACTCGAGGTTCGCGTCGGTAATGGTGGCCCTGTGAATCTTTGCTCTCAGAAAAGGTCTGAACATGGCTGGAATTACTCGATTATCTTGGGAACCCTGTAGAAATTTCCGCTCCTGTCGGGGGCGTTGGAGAGGGCCTCGTCCACCGGCATCGAGGGCCGGGGCTCGTCCTCCCGGGTGACGTTAGCGAGGTCCAGGACGTGCGACGTGGGCTCCACGTCGCTTATGTCCAGACGGTTGAGCTTCTCGACATAGGAGAGGATGTTGTTGAGGTCGGCCAGCAGGGACTCCCGTTCGTAATCGGAGAGCGAGAGCCTCGCAAGCCCGGCTATCCGATCGACCAGCTTGGAATCGATCTTCATCTGATTATATTAAGCTATTTTCTCGAGATTCGCAAATTTGAGGGAGAGTCTCTTGATGCCGTGGTCGGGGAAGTTTACGGTGATTTTCTGCTCGTCGCCCTCTCCGTAACAATCCCTCACCACGCCCACGCCCCACTTGGTGTGCTTGACCCTGCAACCCACCGAATAGGGGGCGGGACGGCCCGAAGCTTTATGCCTGCGGAGGGATTTGCCCTGCGCGACGCCCTTGAGGGACTTGTCCATCTTGGTGCAGACTTCCTCGGGAAGGTCGTTTATGAACCGCGAGAGCTCCTGCTCCTGGACCTTGGAGAAGAGCCTCCTCTTCCGCGCGCCGCTCAGGAACAGCATGTCCCTGGCCCTGGTGATGCCGACGTAGAGGAGCCTTCTTTCCTCCGAGACCTCCTTCGGGTCCTGGGCCTTGAAATAGGGCAGGACGCCTTCCTCGATGCCGACGATGCAGACCACGGGGAACTCGAGGCCCTTGGCGCTGTGGAGGGTCATTAGCGATATGGCGTTGTCGGAGCAGTCCACGTCGAGGTGGGTGACCAACGAGAGCTCGTCCACGAATTTCTTCGGCTCCCGGCCCTCGGCCGACAGGATGAACTCCTCGACGATCTGCGCCCGCTCCTCGCTCACCGTGTTGGCGTAGCCGCTCTTGTCATAGACCTGCCTCAGCATGTCCGCCGCGTCCTTGTACTTTCCGGAGGCCGTGCCGTCGACCAGGGAAACGAAGCCGTCAAGCTTCTCCTTGACGGAAGCCGTGATGCTGTTGGCCTTGATAACGTTCTTGATAGAGGCGTAGAGGCTGATGGACTTCTTCTTGGCGTTCTGCTCGAGTTTCGAAAGGGTAGAGGCGCCGATGCCCCTGGAAGGCGTGTTAATGACCCTCCTGAGGCTCACGTTGTCGTCCCGGTTGAGGGCGAGCCTCATGTAAGCAGTAAGGTCCTTGATCTCCTTGCGGTGGTAGAAGCTCATGCCTCCGAGAATCCTGTAAGGCATCTTTTCGCGCCTGAGCGCCTCCTCGATGGCCCTCGACTGGGCATTTATGCGGTAGAGGACGGCAAAATCCCTGTAGTCGTATTCGCCCTTGAGGTAAAGCTCCTTTATCAGCTTGGCGACGTGCTTGGCCTCTTCGGTCTCGGTGGAAAACCAGCACTGGGCTATCTTCTCGCCATCGGGCCTGGAGCTCCAGAGCTTCTTTTCCCTGCGCCTGACGTTGCTCTTGATGATTACGTCGGAGATATGGATGATGTTCTTCGTCGAGCGGTAGTTCTGCTCGAGTTTTATGACCTTGGCGTCGGGAAAGTCCTTTTCGAAGTTCAGTATGTTGCCGAGGTTGGCGCCCCGGAAGCCGTATATGCTCTGGTCGTCGTCGCCCACGACGCTGATGTTCTGGGCGTCCTTGCAGAGAAGCTTGAGCATTTCGTACTGGGCGGTGTTGGTGTCCTGGAATTCGTCCACCAGGACGTGGGAGAACATTTCCCGGTATTTTTTCATCTTCTCGGGATATTCCCTGAAAAGCTGTATGGTCAGCAATATGAGGTCGTCGAAATCCACGGCGTTGCAGCGCTTGAGCTCGTCCTGGTAGCGAATGTATACCCTGGCCAGCTTCTCCTCGAAGCCGAAGCCGTCGCAGTCCGAGAGGTAGGAGTCGGGGCTTACGCAGCACGACTTCAGGGAGCTTATCCTCGACAGGATGCCTTTGTAGAGGGCCTCGTAGATCTTGAACTCCTTGAGGATGTGCCTTACCAGGTTGCTCTGGTCGTCGTCGTCGTAAATGGTGAAGTCCGACTGGTAGCCGAGGTTGCCTATCTCCCTGCGCAGAATCTTGTTGCACTGGGAGTGAAAGGTGCCAATCCAGGTGTTCCTGAGGTCCTTTCTGAGGAGAAGGGATATGCGCTCCTTCATCTCCTCGGCGGCCTTGTTGGTGAAGGTGACGGCCAGCATGGAGCCGGCTCCGTGCTTCTTGGCGAGATACGCGAATTTATGCGTGATTACCCTGGTCTTGCCGCTTCCGGCTCCGGCCAGGATGAGGAGAGGCCCTTCGCAGTGGGTTATGGCCTCTTTTTGCTGAGAGTTCAACTCTTCGAGTATGGGGTCCGCCATCGGAATATGTTATTTTAACAAATTTCAGTCGGCATAGTCCAGCAATACATCCTGCTATTCCACCGTGACGCTCTTGGCGAGGTTCCTGGGCTGGTCGATGTCGCAGCCCTTGAGCACGCCTACGTGATACGCCAGCAGTTGAAGAGGCACGGTAAGCACAAGCGGTATCGCCAGGGGCATGCAGTCCGGGACCTCGATGACGTGGTCGGCAAAGTCGTGAAGCTCGCCGGCGCCCCCCGAGGTCACCGCGATGATGCTGCCGTCCCTGCTTTTGATTTCCCGTATGTTCGATAGCACCTTCTCGAACAGCGCTCCCTTCGGGGCGAGGGCGATGACCGGAAAGCCCTCGCTTATCAGGGCTATGGGTCCGTGCTTCATCTCTCCGGCCGGGTATGCCTCGGCGTGAATGTAGGATATCTCTTTAAGCTTCAGGGCTCCCTCCAGGGCTATGGGGTAGTTGATGCCCCTGCCTATGTAGAGGAAGCCGTTCCGGTTGGCGTATGCCTTGGCGATGTCTTCAAGGGCCCCGTCCATGCCGAGGGTCTTTTCCACCTTGTCGGGCATCGACAGGATCTCCGAGACAAGCTCCCGCATCCTCGCGTCGCCTATGGTCCCCCTGGCGCGCCCGAGGGCCACGGCGAAGAGGTAGAGGGCCGTCAATTGCGCCGTAAAGGCCTTGGTCGAGGCCACCCCTATCTCGGGTCCCGAATGCGTATAGAAAACCGAGTCGGCCTCACGGGAAGCGGTGCTGCCTATGACGTTGCATATGCTGAGCACCTTGGCCCCGAGCTTTCGAGCCGTCCTCTGGGCGGCGAGGGTGTCGGCCGTCTCGCCCGATTGGGTTATGGATACAAAGAGTTCCTTGCCGCCCACTATGGGGTTTCTGTACCGGAATTCGGAAGCTATGTCCACCTCCACGGGCAGCCGGGCGAGTTCCTCTATGAGGTATTTTCCCACTATCCCGGCGTGCCAGGAAGTGCCGCAGGCCACTATGAAAACCTTGCTTATGTTCCTCAGCTCCTCCTCGGTGATGTGGAACTCGTCGAGGTTGACCTCGCCGGTCTCCACGTTGAGGCGGCCCGCGAGAGTGTCTGCCAGGGAACGGGGCTGTTCGAATATCTCCTTGAGCATGAAGTGCCTGTAGCCGCCTTTTTCCGCCATCTCGCTGCTCCAGGTGATGTGGGTCACGTCCTTTTCAATCTTCTCGCCTTCGGCGCTGGAGACCGAATAGCCGTCCCTGGTGATGACTACAATCTCCCCGTCCTCGAGGAAGACGACGTCCCGCGTACGGCTGAGAAATGCCGGTATGTCGGAGGCGAGAAAGTATTCTCCGTCTCCCAGGCCGAGCACCAGGGGGCTGTCCTTTCGCACGCCGACCACCTTGCCGGGCTCTCTGTCGCTGATAACGGCTAGGGCATAGGCCCCCCTGAGGTCCTTTACGGCCTCCCTCACGGCCTCATCGAGAGAGCGCCCCCCCGAGTATCTGTTGATAAGGTGGCTTATTATCTCGGTGTCGGTCTCCGATGTGAAGACGAAGCCCTCGCCCTCGAGCATCCTCTTGAGCTCCATGTAGTTTTCTATTATCCCGTTATGGACCAGAACGATGCCGTCGGACCTGTGGGGGTGGGCGTTTTCGGTGGAGGGCTTTCCGTGGGTGGCCCACCTGGTGTGGCCGATGGCCGTGGTGCTCGATGGCCTGTCCTCCGCAAGAAGGGCCGTGAGGTCGCTTATCTTTCCCTTGCACCGCCTGACATCGACCGAATCGCCCTCGAAAAAAGCGATGCCCGCCGAGTCGTAGCCCCGGTATTCGAGGCGCTTCAGGGCCTCGAGTGTCAAGGCGATGGCGTCGCTATGTCCGGTGTAACCGATGATTCCGCACATCTATTTCTTTTTCCGGAGCCTTCTGTTGATGTTTTTCTGGGGGGCCCTGCTTGTGGCCAGGTGCCCGGGGGGCACGTCCTTCGTCACCGTCGTGCCAGCCCCTATGTAAGCGCCGCGCCCCACCTTTACCGGGGCCACGAGCTGGGTGTCGCTCCCCACAAAGACCCCTTTGCCGATTTTGGTCTTGTGCTTCCTGGCCCCGTCGTAATTGCAGGTTATGGTGCCCGCCCCTATGTTCACCCCGGCGCCGACCTCGGCGTCGCCGATGTAGCTCAGGTGCATGGCCTTGGTGCCCTCCCCGATGGAGGACGCCTTGACCTCGACGAAATTGCCTATCTTCGAGGACCGGCCTATGCGGCTTCCGGGCCTGAGGTGGGCAAAGGGGCCCACCGCCGCCCCCGGGCCGACAACGGACTCCTCGACGAGGGAGGTGTCCTTGATGACGGCGCCGTCCTTCACGGTGCTGTCCACTATCCTGACGTTCGGATAGACGGTGCACCTCCTGCCGACCCTGGTGGCCCCCTGGAGGTAGACGTTGGGGTATATGACCGTGTCCGCCCCTATGGTAACGTCCGGCTCGATGTGGACCGAGAACATGTCCATGAAGCTGACGCCGCGGGATATCCATTTCTCGACGGTCCTCTCGCGCACCACTTCGTGGGCCAGCGCCAGTTCCTCCCTCGTGTTGACCCCCAGGAACTCGCTTTCGCTTCCAAGACAATAAGCGCCCAAGCGCAGGTTTTCTTGAGAGGCTATCTCTACGACGTCGGTCAGGTAGTACTCGCCCTTTCTTTCGTTCAACCCTATGGAGCCAAGCAGGCGGAGGGCAGGGCTCTCGAAGGCGTAGACCCCGCTGTTGACCTCTTCGATTTCGAGCTGCTCGGCCGTGGCGTCCAGCTTTTCCACTATCCTTGCGGGCTTTCCGCCGGGGCCCCTGAGGACCCGGCCGTAGGAGCCGGGGTCGTCGGCCATGAAGGAGATGAAAGAGACGTCGTTGCGGTCCTTCCTGTGGAGGGCGAGGAACTTCCTGAGGGTCTCGGTCAGAAGCAGGGGTGTGTCGCCGTTTACCACGAGCACCGTGCCCTCAAAGCCCTTCGGCAGTTTCCGGGCGGCCGTCTTAAGGGCGTGGGCCGTTCCGCTCTGTTTTCTCTGGAGGACGAACTCCGCGCTCTCCGGGGCCCGCACGGCGTCGCGCACGCGGGAGAGCTTCCCGCCGGCCACCACCACCACCGTCACCCGGGGCCTGAGGCCGCCCAGGGAGTCCAGGACGAGCTGCAAGAGGGGCTTGCCGTAGATCCCGTGCAGGACCTTGGGCGTCTCGGACTTCATCCGTGTGCCCAGGCCGGCGGCGAGTATCACGCATGCAAGTCCGCTACGCTTTGCCGCCATCAGGATTCCACTTCCTTTGCCGCTTCTTCGGGTATGTTGAAATTGGCGTAAACATTCTGCACGTCGTCGTGGTCCTCCAGGGCTTCCATCAGCCGGGTCATCTGCTCCGCCGTCTTGGCGTCGAGCTCCACGTAGTTTTTCGGAAGCATCGTCACCTCGGCGAGGGGCACGGGTATGTTGGAGGCCTCGATGGCGGCCCTGGCATCGTTGAGGTTTTCGGGCTCGGTGATGATTTCGTAGTTTTCCTCTCCGGGGTCGTTCTTCATGTCTATCGCCCCGGCGTCGAGGACCACGGTCATGAGGTCTTCCTCCCCCGCCTCGCGCTTGTCGACGAGGATGTAGCCCCGCTTGTCGAATATCCATGCCACGCAGCCGCTCTCGCCCATGCTGCCTCCGTGCTTGGACATTACGTGCCTGATTTCCGAGACCGTACGGTTACGGTTGTCGGTGAGGGTCTCGATGAGGAGGGCTACTCCCCCGGGGCCGTATCCTTCGTAGGAGACTTCCTCGTATGAGGTGCCGGGAAGCTCGCCCGTGCCTTTCATTATCGCCCTGGAAATGTTGTCCTGGGGCATGTTCACCTCTTTGGCCTTCTCGATGGCCAGCCTGAGCCTCGGATTGGCGCCGGGGTCGCCGCCCCCCAGGCGCGCGGCGACGGCTATCTCCTTGACTATCTTGGAAAAGACCTTTCCCCTCTTTACGTCGGTATGGGCCTTCTTGTGCTTGATCTGCGCCCACTTGGAATGTCCAGCCACGCGTCGGTCTCCTTAATTTTTACCTTATTAATTTCCTCAGGCGCATCGCGGAAATCGGAGGTCTCCGCACCTCACGTCCGTCCATTCGCCATAATGCTCCCGCGGGCGCCCCGGAGACGGCAAGAGCAGGGAAAAGCATCATGGAGACAAAAAGGATTGCCTGTGTTCCTGCCAGCATCCTAATGAAGCCCATAGTCCTTAATCTTGGTGAGCAGCGTCTTGTAGCTCACCCCAAGGGTTTTAGCCGCCCTGGTCTTGTTTCCGCCGGCCTCGTCGAGGGCCTTTCTGATGCGCCTGGTCTCCGCTATCTTCTGCGCCTCCCTGGCCGCTTCAGCGAGCGTGCCGCTCATGGGCACTTCATCTACAGGAAAGCCGTCGCGAGCCGGGCTCAGAGATATGTGTTCGGGAGATATCGCACCACCTTCGGACAGTATTATAGCACGTTCTATGGTATTTTTAAGTTCCCTGACGTTGCCCTTCCAGCCGTAGTTCATGAGCATTTCGAGGGCTTCGGGCGACACCTCTCCCGTGCCGAATTTCATCTCCGCCGAGCATTTGGAGATGAAGTGCTCCACCAGGGCCGGGATATCCTCCTTCCGGTCCCTGAGCGGGGGGATCCTGAGAGGAAAGACGTTGAGCCTGTAAAACAGGTCCTCCCTGAAGGCACCTTCCGCGACCGCCCCTTCGAGGTCCCTGTTGCTGGCGGCTATGACCCTGACGTCCACCTTTATGGGGCCGGAGCCCCCGATGCGCTCGATCTCGCCTTCCTCGAGGGCCCTCAGGAGCTTTGCCTGGAGGGCCATCTCCATATCGCCTATCTCGTCGAGAAATATCGTGCCCTTGTGGGCGAGGGCGAACTTTCCCGTCTTGCTCGAGTCGGCGCCCGTGAAGGCCCCTTTTTCGTATCCGAACAACTCCGACTCCAGAAGGTCCCTGGGGATGGCGGCGCAGTTTATGGGG
The DNA here is from genome assembly GCA_050050055.1 of Nitrospirota bacterium. Classification (GTDB taxonomy): domain Bacteria; phylum Nitrospirota; class Thermodesulfovibrionia; order Thermodesulfovibrionales; family JdFR-86; genus JARRNG01. The sequence goes on along the minus strand of JASFVA010000048.1, from coordinate 896 downwards.
ATGTAGGGGAAGTCCTTGCGGTCGCTGAGCTGGTGGAGGGCCCTGGCAAAGAGCTCCTTGCCCGTCCCGCTTTCCCCCAGCACCAGGACAGTGGTCTTGGTGGGGGCCACCTTCCGCACCTTTTCCGCCACCTCCAGGATTCCCCTGCTCTTGCCCACGATTTCGGGCAGGCCGAACCTGGAGCGGAACTCGTCCCTCAGCACTATGTTTTCGGTGAGGAGCCTGCGGTTTTCCAGGGCCCTGCGCACGAGCATAAGGAGGTGGTCTACGTCGAAGGGCTTGGTTATGAAGTCGAAGGCCCCTTCCTTCATGGCCTCGACGGCCTTCTGGACGGAGCCGAAAGCCGTCATCAAGATCACCGGCCTGAGGGGGTTGTTCTCCTTGGAGGCCCTGAGCACCGCTATGCCGTCGGCGCCCGGGAGCTTCAGGTCCGTCAGCACTATGTCCGGGCTCTCCCGGGCAATAACGCTGATGCCGGTCTTTCCATCGGGGGCTGTCAAAGCCCTGTAACCTTCGGTCTCCAGGGTCTCCTCCAGCATGCGGGCCATGGAGGGCTTGTCTTCCACGATAAGCACGGTCAGCATGGTTCAATTATTCTAACATATGTATATAATAAATCATGATTTTTGCAGCCGTCGACATCGGCGCAAACACCCTGAGGCTCCTCGTCTCCGACGTCTCGGGGCAGGGGGCCCGGCCCCTGCGCTACGAGCGCGAGATAACGAGGCTCGGCGCCGGGGTCAGGGAAAGCGGCCTTCTCGGGAAAACACCCTTGGAAAAAAGCCTCTCAGCGCTGTCGGGGTTCGCGGAAATCATTCGCCGGGCGGGGGCCGTGCGCACGTGGTGCGTGGGCACGAGCGCCCTCAGGGAGGCCGGGAACGCCCGCGACTTCGTCG
>JASFVA010000047.1:0-8545 GCA_050050055.1 Nitrospirota bacterium | reverse complement strand
TCGTGGGGGCCTCTGACGAGACCGACGCCGAGATAGTGGATTCGATGTACGGCCTGTACGGGCGGGCGAATTTCAAGCGCGTCTATTTTTCGGCCTACCAGAAAGGCCTGGGCACCCAGGACATCCCCGGCGAAAGGCTCTTCGGCATGCCGCCGGAAGACACTTTTCAGCGGGAGCACCGCCTCTATCAGGTCGATTTCCTCTGCCGTAAATACGGCTTTGGGAGGGAGGATATTCCCTTCGACGAAGGGGGAAACCTGTGGCTCGACAGGGACCCGAAGGAGGTCTGGGCGGAGAGGCATCCGGAATTCTATCCGGCGAAGCTGAATTCCTCGGGCCGGGAGGCCCTGCTGAGGGTCCCGGGGCTTGGGCCCGAGACTGTAAAGAGGATACTGAGGACGAGGCGAGAGCGGAAGATAGCCCGGCTTAGGGACGTGGGCCTTAAAGGGAAAAGGGCCGAGAAGGTCAGGCGCTACGTTATACTGGAGTGATGGCCCTCGGCGGTCGGGCTTGCAATAAGGACACCTCCCGCTACTGCCTTTCAAAATCAATACTCCTGCATGATTCCAAAAGGTAATCTTGTCTGGCGCTCTCCGCGAAATGGCGACACACACGCGGTAAGTAATTTGGATTCCGCCGGAATGGCCCTCTAATTAAACCTGCTCAGCCCGAGCTCCACGGCGGCGGCCTCCACCTGGGCCTCGTCCACCAGGGCGGCTCCCCGGCCATAGCCCTCCATCAGCGCCAGGTTGGCCAGGCTGTTTATCAGCCTGGGCATGCCGCCGGAGCAGCGGTGGAGGGCCATGACGGCCTTGTCGGTGAAGAGGGCCCCGGGCCTCCCGGCCCGCTTGAGCCTGAACTCCACGTAGCCCCGCACCTCCCCGGGCCCCAGGGGGCCTATGTGGTAGAAGAGCCCTATCCTCTGCCGCAAGGGCTCCAGGACCTTAAGCCTTATCTTCCTGCGGAACTCGCTCTGCCCCACGAGGATGAGGCTCATGAGGTTCGTCTCGTCGAGCTGGTAGTTGGTGAGGAGCCTTATCTCCTCGAAGGTCTCGCGCCAGGGGATGAGCTGCACCTCGTCCACTATCATCACCGGCGTTATCCCCTCGGAGTAGTCCCTGTATATCCGGTCGTGGATGGCCTCCAGGAGGCCGTCGCGCGAGGCCCGCTCGGAGTCGGCGTCTATGTCGAAGCGCTTGGCCGCCACGCGGAGGAACTGGTCCGGGGTGAGCCTGGGGTTAAGCACCATCACTATCCTGTGCTTTTCGCTCAGCGAGTCCATCAGCGCGCGGGTCAACGTGGTCTTGCCGCAGCCGATGTCGCCCGTAAGGAGCATTATCTCCCTCTCCTCCACGGCGTAGCGGAGCCTCTCCAGCGCCTCCTCGTGGGCGCGGCTCATGTACAGGAAGCGCGGGTCGGGGGTCTTCTGGAAGGGCTTGGCCCTGAGGCCGTAGAACTCCCTATACATTCAGGGCGCTCCTTTTCGTCGTGCACTCCTCGATGATGCCCTCGACGTCGATTATGAGCATGATCTCGTGCCTGCCCACCTCGGCCGCCCCGGCAATCCCTTTCACGCCCGAGAGGTATTCGCCGATGCCCTTTATGACCACCTCGGTCTGTCCCACGAGCTCGTCCACCAGGAGGCCCATGCGGCGTTCCCCGAAGCCCACTATTACGGCGAAGGACCTCTCCGTGCCGGGGTCCCCCTCTATATTCATGATATCCCTGAGCCAGGCGACCGGCAGGACCTCTCCCCTGAGGTTCAGGACCTTGCGGCCCTCTATGCTCTGGAGGCGGCCGTGCTCCACGCTCATGGTCTCCGCGAGCGACGAAAGGGGTATGCCGAACCTGTGGCTGCCCACCCTCACGACGAGGGCCTTTATTATGGCCAGGGTTATGGGAAGCGTCAGCGTGAAGGTGGTGCCCTTGCCCGCCTCGCTCTCCACGCTCACGAACCCGCCCAGGGACGATAGGCCAACCTTGACGATGTCGAGCCCCACTCCCCTTCCCGAGGTCTCGCTAACCTCCTCGCTGGTGGTGAAGCCGGGCATGAAGATGAGCTCCATTGCCTCCTTGTCCGTGAGCACCGCGCCCTCCTCCATGATGCCCCCTTCCAGGGCCTTCCGTCTGACCTCCGCCGGGTCTATGCCCCTTCCGTCGTCGGTGACCTCCATGACCACGTGGTTTCCCCTCTGGAAGGCCCTTAGCTTGACGCTGCCGGCCGCGGGCTTGCCCGCGGCCCTGCGCTCCTCCTCGGGCTCGAGGCCGTGGTCGATGGCGTTTCTGACGATGTGCACAAGCGGGTCCACCACCTCCTCGGCCAGGTACTTGTCTATCTCCGTGTCCTCGCCGTACATACCGAGGTCTATTTTCTTTCCCGCCTCCCTCGAGTACCTCCTTATCACCTGGGCGAGCCTGCCGTATATCTGTCCCACGGGGACCATGCGTATCTCGAGCATCTGGCCCTGGAGCTCCTTTAGCTTGCGCTCCATGGTCTGGCTGACCCTGTAGATGTCTATGACCAAGGAACTGTGGCCGTAGTGCTCGGCCATCTCCGACCAGATTCTCCCTATGGCGCTCTTTACGAGGCCGAGCTCGCCGATGGTGTTCAGAATCCTGTCGAGCTTGTCGATGTCCACCCTGACCATCGAGGAAGACGTCCTGGCCGCCTCGAGGGCGCTTTCGGCCTTGGCGGGCTCCGCCGGCGTCCCGGGAGTCTCCGGCGAAGGGGCCGCCTCCCGCTCCACTTCCTTGCCGGCCTCTACGACCACGTCCACCTTGCGCTCCAGAATGCGCCCAAGGGCCTCCGGCTCCCCGGCGCTCCCGAACATCAGGTTGAACCCTATGGAGCCCTCCGGTATGTCCCCGGCAATGGGCATGGTGGAGATTAGCTCGCCCGCGGACTTTATCTTCTCGGTAAGCTCTGTCAGGGCGGTGTCGAACTCCGTAATCGGGAAGTGGGGCCTGACCATGTATATGCCCCTTCCCATCTCGAGGTTGGCCCTCAGGCGGTGCTCCTCGTACTCCGTGAGGACCTTTAGGATGGACTCCTCAATGAGGCCCGCGAGGCTTCCCCCCTTCTTTCCGGAGGAAAGCGACTCCCTGAAGGAGGCTATCTCGGCCAGGTACTCATCGACCCCCGCGCCCTCTCCCCCCGGCTTGTTGACGAGGGAGCGCAGTATGTCGGTGTACTTGAAAAATAGGTTAACCCCCTCCTCGCCGAGCTCCACCTTCCCGAGCCTGATGTCGTCCAGGAGCGACTCCAGGGCGTGGCTTATCTCGGATATGTCCTGGCGGCCGAAGAGGCCTCCCAGCCCCTTGAGGGTGTGCATCGCCCGGAACAGGGCGTTTACCAGGTCGGGGTCCACGCCCTTGCCGGGGCCGTCCTGTATATCCAGGAGCAGCCGCCCCGCTTCCTCGAGGATGTCTTCGCATTCCGCGATGAAATCGCTCTCGGAGGACTTCATCGGGCGAACATCTCTCTGACGAGCCCCTGCAGGTCTTCGGGGCTGAAGGGCTTCGCTATGTAGGCGTCGGCCCCGAGGGCAACGCACCTTTTCTTGTCTTCCTCGCTGCGCCCGGTGCTTATGATTATGATGGGGATCTTCTCGTAGCGCTCGTTTTCGCGCATGAAGTTAATGAGCTCCAGGCCGTTTATGTCGGGCATGTTGATGTCGGTGACCACCAGGTCCACCTTGTGGGCCGGGAGCTGCTTGAGGGCCTCGAAACCCGTGGCCGCCTCCACGGTCTCTATCTCGTCGAAGTCCTCGAGAATCGACCTTATCATGGAGCGCGTTGTTGCCGAATCCTCTACAATCAATACAGTCTTCATGGCAGCTCTCGAGTTCGCCTCCGGAAAGTTAAACAATTGTAACAAACGGTAGGGCAAAAGTCATCATTTGACGACGGGCGGCGCTACGGGCTCCCTCGAACCGCCCTCGCCCCTTCCCCCGCCCTCATGAACGGCCTGCCGCCGGGGCACCGCCCGGGGCCCCAGTTCCATGCTAACCATGATTAATAGAGGCCCTTAAACCTGTGGTTTCCGTATCTATAAGGTGTAGTTATTGATTAATTAATAGTTCTTATTTATCATTTTCGTCGCCATGAGTATAATAACGGGGATGCCCGGACAGTATATACCGACAGATTATCTGCCAATACTCATATTCATGATAATCGCCCTGGCCTTCGGCCTGGGGACCCTTATAGTGGGCTCCCTGTTCAGGCCTCGCAGGGCCTACTGGGAAAAACTGACCCCCTACGAGTCGGGCAACCCGCCCGTGGGCGAGCCGAGGATCAGGTTCTCGGTGAAGTTCTACATCTTGGCGATGCTCTTCGTGGTCTTCGACGTGGAGGTGGTCTTCCTCTATCCCTGGGCCGTGGTGTTCGACAAGATTGGGCTGTTCGCCTTCGTGGAGATGATGCTTTTCATCTTCATCCTGCTCGTGGGCTACATATACGCCTGGAAAAAAGACGCATTCACCTGGGAGAAATGAAATGACTGTTCTGGACAATACGGGCGCAGTGGAGGTAGACGAAGGGGTAAAGGTGATTCCGGGGGCCAACACGGTAATCTCCACCCTCGACAAGATAATCAACTGGAGCCGCCTCTCCGCCCTCTGGCCCATGACCTTCGGCCTGGCCTGCTGCGCCATAGAGATGATGACCTCCGGCGCCGCCCACTACGACCTCGACAGGTTCGGGATAATTTTCAGGGCCTCGCCCAGGCAGTCCGACGTCATGGTCATAGCGGGCACCCTCACCAAGAAGATGGCCCCCGTCCTCAGGCGCGTCTACGACCAGATGCCCGAGCCCAGGTACGTCATGGCCATGGGCTCCTGCGCGTGCTCGGGCGGGATATTCAACACCTACAGCACCGTGCAGGGCGGCGACCTCGTGGTCCCCGTGGACGTATACATCCCGGGCTGCCCGCCTAGGCCCGAGGCGCTGATGGACGGATTCCTGAAGCTGCAGGACAAGATAAGAAAGGAGCATTTCCGGTGGAGCCGCTTCAGGTAGCCGACAGGATAAAGGAGAAGTTCCCCCAGGCCGTCGTCTCTTCGGCCGAGTACAGGGGCCAGGCCTCGGTGGTAGTGAACCGGGAGAGCATCCTGGAGGTGTGCCGCTGGCTCCACGCCGACCTCGAGACCCGCATGGACCACCTCCGCGACCTCTGCGGCGTGGACTGGCTCGGGAAGAAGGACGTCCGTTTCGAGGTGGTCTACCACCTCTACTCCCTGGAGCACAGGCACATGATAAGGCTCAAGGCCCCCGTGCCCGAGGACGACGCCTCCGTGCCGAGCGTCACGTCCGTGTGGAGGGGCGCCGAGTGGCACGAGAGGGAATGCTACGACATGTTCGGCATAAGGTTCGAGGGCAACCCCGACCTCAGGAGGGTGCTCATGCCGGAGGACTGGGAGGGCCATCCCCTGAGGAAGGACTACCCCGTCGAGGGACCGACCCTCGAAAACGACTGGCCGGGCTTCAGGGAAGTCCTCGAGAAGGCCGAGCGCCTGAAGAAATACGAATGGAACAGATAGGTTACCCGGGTCAGATAATGCAGACCGTCGAAAAGGGCGACGAGGGACAGGACGAGCTCGTCCTGAGCATGGGCCCCCAGCACCCCGCCACCCACGGCGTGCTGAGGCTCGTCCTGGAGCTCGAGGGCGAGACCATCACCAAGTGCACGCCCCACGTGGGATACCTCCACCGGGGAGTGGAAAAGCTCGGCGAAAACAGGACCTACCTAAACGCCATGCCCCTGACCGACAGGCTCGACTACGTGGCCTCCATGTCCAACAACGTGGGCTACTGCCTGGCCGTCGAGAGGCTGCTGGGCGTGGAGCCGCCCTCCAGGGCCAAGTTCATAAGGACCATGGTGGCCGAGATGTCCAGGATAGCCAGCCACCTTCTCTGGCTCGGCACCCATGCCCTGGACATCGGGGCCATGACCGTCTTCCTCTACGCCTTCCGCGAAAGGGAGTGGATACTGGACCTCTTCGAGGAGCTCTGCGGCGCGAGGCTCACCGTGAGCTACCCGCGCATAGGCGGGGTGAGGAACGACGTCTCCCGGGGATTCCTCGAGAGCCTCTGGAGGTTCACCGAGGAGTTCCCGGGCAGGCTTCTAGAATACGAGACCCTCATCGACAAGAACCGCATCTGGCTCAAGAGGACCAAGGACGTAGGGGTTATCTCGGCCGAGGACGCCGCAAACCTCGGCTTCACGGGCCCGATGATCAGGGGCTCGGGCATACCCTACGACATAAGGAAGTTCGCCCCCTACGACGCCTACGACCAGGTGGACTTCGACGTGCCCACCGGCGCCGCCGGCGACACCTACGACCGCTACCGGGTGAGGATGGAGGAGTTCAGGCAGTCGAACCGAATCATCAGGCAGTGCATAGAGAAGCTTCCCGCCGGGCCCGTCATGGCCCCGGACGCCCCGAAGTACACCCTCCCGGCGAAGGACAGGGTGATGAAGGAGATGGAGTCCCTCATCCACCATTTCGTGCTCATCACCAAGGGGCCCATCGCCTCTCCCGAGGGCGAAATCTACTCGGCCGTGGAGGGGCCGAAGGGCGAGCTCGGCTTCTACTTCGTGAGCGACGGCTCGGGCAGCCCCTACAGGATGCGCATCAGGACGCCTTCCTACGTGCACGCCATGGCGCTTCCGCACCTCACCAAGGGGCACCTGGTGGCCGACGTCATCGCCATAATAGGAACCGCGGACCTCGTTTTAGGGGAGTGTGACAGGTAAACCATGACCGGAATGCTTGAGACCATATTTGCGCCCGGCTCCGTAGACGTGATGCTCCGCGTGGGGATAATCGTCTTGAAGATCGCTGTCCTCCTGGGGATAGTGCTCCTTCACGTGGCCTACGCGCCCTACTTCGAGCGAAAGACCATAGGCCACATGCAGGTCAGGATGGGCCCCATGAGGGTCGGCCCCCACGGTCTGCTCCAGCCCATAGCGGACGGCCTCAAGCTCTTCTTCAAGGAAGACGTAATACCCGACCAGGCGGACAAGAGCATCTTCTACATCTCGCCCCTTATATCGATGTTCGCGGCCATGACCACGCTGGCGGTGATACCGGTCTTCGCGGGGTTCGTCATATCGGACATCAACATCGGGCTGCTCTTTGTGCTGGCCATGTCTTCTCTCGGGACCTACGGCGTGGTGATGAGCGGCTGGTCCTCCAACTCCAAGTACGCGTTCCTCGGCGGCCTGAGGTCGTCGGCCCAGGTCATCAGCTACGAGATAGCCATGGGGCTCAGCCTCGTGGGCGTGATCATAATGGCGGGCTCGCTGAACCTCAGCGACATCGTAAAGGCCCAGGAGGCCTACCCCCTCAAGTCCTTCGTGGTGCCGCAGATAATAGGCTTCTTCGTTTTCTGCGTCGCGGCCGTTGCCGAGACCAACAGGACCCCCTTCGACCTGGCCGAGGCCGAGAGCGAGCTCGTGGCGGGTTATTTCACGGAGTACAGCGGCATCAGGTTCGCCCTCTTCTTCCTGGCTGAGTACATAGGCATGATACTCATGGCCGCCATAGCTGCCCTGTGCTTCCTCGGCGGATGGTACGGGCCTTTCGAAGTGCCCTACGTGCCATTTTTCTGGCTGGCTCTCAAGATTTATTTCTTCATGTACGTGTATTTCTGGATAAGGGCCACCGTGCCCCGCTACAGGTATGACCAGTTGATGGGCCTGGGATGGAAGCTCATGATCCCCCTTGCCCTTTTCAACGTCGTGCTAACCGGAACGATAAAGATGCTGAGGTAGGGAGTGACTTTCAAGGACCTCGTAAAGACGGTATTCCTGACCGAGATATTCAAGGCCATGGCGCTGACGCTGAAGTCGTTCTTCTCCAAGCCTGTCACGAGGCAGTATCCGGAGGAGCCCCTCCAGGCGAAGCCCGGCTTCAGGGGGCTCCACGCCCTGGCCAGGGACGCCTCCACGGGGAGGGAGAGGTGCATAGCCTGCGGCCTCTGCGGGGCCGTCTGCCCCGCCCGCTGCATCCACGTATACTCGGCCGAGGCCGAGGACGGAAGGAAGTACGCCGAGCGGTACGAGATTGACCTCCTGAGGTGCGTGTACTGCGCCCTGTGCGTGGAGGCCTGCCCGGTCAAGGCCCTGTGCCTCACGGAGCACTACGAGTACTCGGACTACTCGCGCGAGGCGCTCTACATGACGAAGGAAAAACTCCTTTCCAACTGGGACCGGCTCATGGCCGGCGAGAAGGGAAAGGAATATTTCGAGAAATTCTACCACCCCACGAGCGAAGACTACTCTTCCCCGGAGGGGCAGGCGTTCCTCGGCGGCAAGGCTCCCGCCGGAGAGAAAGAGGAGAAAAGGGATGTCGCTGCCTGAGTTTTTCTTCTTCTACCACGCGGGGGTCATAACGTTGCTGGCGGCCCTGGTGGTGACCAGGAGCAACCCGGTGCACAGCGTGGTGCTCCTGCTGGTGATGTTCTTCCACGTGGCGGGGCTCTACCTCTTCCTGAACGCCGAGTTCCTGGCGGCCATACAGATAATCGTGTACGCTGGGGC
>JASFVA010000046.1:0-8663 GCA_050050055.1 Nitrospirota bacterium | reverse complement strand
TAGCCTACGTGGGCCCCTCGAGGTCCTTCTACACCCTGGCCATAAGGCTGATCTCCGGGGCCGGGGCGGAGGGGTACGCGATGCGCGCCCTCTGGCTCTTCAACGCGACGATGACGCTTGTGCACGGGGCGAACGTGTGGTTTTTCCTCCGAAGCGAGACGGTAGGGATGTTCCGGGGCCCGCCCCGGCCCCCTCTGCCGCGCTGAGATTTTCGGAGGGGGCTAAAGAAATATTCCGGGAAAAGCAACAAGGCCGGAGGGCGGCCCCCCGTTACCTGGGCGCGGGGGGCGGGAAATCCCTGAGTATCCTCTGCACTATCCTCTGGACGTCCCCCTGGGTGAAGTCCTCCCTGAGCCTGCCCCGGGCCGTCCCACGCCAGATTAGCTCCCTCTCCTCGGCCCTCACGATGTCCACGACGAGGGTGCCCACCCTGTATTCGTAGACGTCCACCCCGGAGCGGTATTCGTAGTACTCGGGGCCGAAGTGCCCGTAGGGGCGGGGATGGCGGAAGCGGCGGTCGTGAAGGTAGGCCGGGTGGTCGTAGAAACCGGGGCTGTAGGCGTAGCCGTAGCGCTGCACCTCCGTCCTCCTCTCGGTCTCGGCGTGGAGGGCCACGAGGAAGTCGGGGTTCCGCATCGCCTGCCTGTAGCCCCTGGCCTTAAGCGCCGTGTCCGCGGCGAACCTCATGTTCTTCATAAGAAGAAGGGTGTCCACCTTCACGTCCTCGGGAATGGGCATGAACCGGTAGGTCCTCAAGCGGCCGTAATCCACGGCGGGGTCGAACCGGTGGGAGTATTCCATGCCGGGGGCGCACCCCAAAAGAAGAAACGCCGCCCAGAGAACTAAAACAATCTTTCGCATAATGATGCTCTCCCCTCGGGAAGGATGCCCCCCTCTCATGATTCTATCAGAAAGGGCCCGGCGAATGAAGACGCCCCCGGCGGGAGCTCCGGAAGGCGCGGCGGGAAGCGGAATATAGCAAAAATGCCGGGTTCCGGCGAGGAAGCCCCGGTTCCATTCCCAGGTTTCATGCCCCCCTCGGGCGGGATTTTCGAGGGGGGTCCGGGGGCGGGGGCGAGAAAAAGGGTTGACAGTTTCTGATTTATCATATATTTTTAATATACAGGGATTTTCAGCTGGAAACTTAAAGAAGGAGTTTAATATGGGCAGACTTATACGGGATTTTATAGCGGTTGCGGCCCTCGTGCTCCTGGTCGCCTCCACGGCCGGGGCCGAGGAGTTTCAGTACGAGGAATACACCGTCATAAGGGGCGACACCCTCTGGGACATCACCTACGACAAGCTCGAGGACCCCTTCAACTGGCCCATAGTGTGGAGGGAGAACTCCTGGATCAAGGACCCCGACCTCATATACCCGGGCCAGAAGCTGAGGATCCCCGTTGACCTCCTCAAGCAGCCCGAGGTGACGATTGCCAGGGAGGAGGCCCCCGCGCCCGCGCCTCCGCCTCCGCCCGCGGAGAAGGCCCCCGAGCCCAGGCGACTGGAGATAAGGCGCGACGCCCTGGAGATAACGGCCGACGACATCCTCAGGGGCGGCTACATAGCCTGGGAGGTCCCCCACGAGGGCGAGATAGTGGGCTCGCCCGGAAGAAGGATAGTCCTCGGAAACGACGACGAGGTATACATAACCGGGGCTGAGGCCCCCAGGGTGGGCGACCGGTATTACATCCTCCGGGGCACAAACGAGGTGGAGCACCCCGAGGACTACTCCGACATGGGCACCCTGGTGAGGGTGAGGGGCATACTGGAGGTCACCCGCGTTGGCGAAAGGGACGTGACGGCCAGGATAGAGCGGACTTTCGACTCCGTCACCATCGGCGACCGCCTCGAGCGCTTCTACACCGTGCCCTCGGTGATACTGACCGGCGAGGCCAGGCAGCCCGACGTGGAGGGCCTGGTGGTGGCCTCCGCCAACATGAGGGTCCTGAGCGGCATGCTCCAGTTCGTCTACATAAACAAGGGGAAAAACGACGGTCTCATGCCCGGCGACATGATAGCCACCCTGGCCCCCGGCACGCCCGACAGGGCCAACGGCGTCCTCAGGGTGATAAGCACCCGGGACGAGACGGCCACGCTGATAGTGGAAAAAAGCCTCTTCGACGTAAGCATAGGCGACAAGGTCGCCCCCTGCTCGAAGGTGGAGGGCTGCATCCAGATGTAGCGCCTGTCGGCGCCACAAGTTTTTGGACACGAAAAAAGCGCCCCTTCCGGGGCGCTTTCCGGTTTTTCAAGCTATGGGGATTTTCCTCAGGAGCTGAGCGTCTTCAGGGCCTTGAGGCGGCTCGGGTGCTTGAGCTTGCGGAGAGCCTTGGCCTCTATCTGGCGGACCCTCTCGCGGGTGATGGAGAGGTACCTGCCCACCTCCTCGAGGGTGTGGTCCCTGTCGGCCCCTATGCCGAAGCGCATCTTGATGACCTTCTCCTCCTTGGGGCTTAGCGTCCTGAGCACCCTCTGCAGCTGCTCCGAGGACTCGGTCCTCTCGGCGTCTGAGTAGGGGGAGGGGCTGGTCTTGTCGCCTATGAAGTCCTCGAGCTCCGTGTCCTCGTCTCCGATGGGGGTCTGGAGGGCTATGGGGTCCTGGATTGCCCTGAAGACCTCCTCGACCTTCTTCACCGGCACGTCGAGCTTCCTGGCTATCTCTTCGTTGGCGGGCTCCTTGCCGAGCTTGTGGGTGAGCTCGCGCGAGGCCTTCATGACGCGATTGTAGAACTCCATCATGTGCACCGGCACCCTGATGGTCTTGGTCTGGTCTATGAGGGCGCGGGTGATGGCCTGCCTTATCCACCAGGTGGCGTAGGTCGAGAACTTGAAGCCCTTTTCGTACTTGAACTTGTCCACGGCCTTCATAAGCCCGATGTTGCCCTCCTGTATGAGGTCCAGGAGGGGGAGGCCGCGACCCACGTAGTTCTTGGCGATGTTGACCACGAGCCTTAGGTTCCGCGTGATGAGCTCGTTTTTCGAAATGGTCATGAGCTCCCTGGCCTTCTGCACGCGGTCCCACTGGGTCTTGAGCTCGTCTATCTTCACGCCCGTCTCCTGCTCGGCCTTCTTGAAGCCCTGGTGGACCTCCTTGTAGAGGGCCTCGAGCTTGCGGGGCTGGATTCCCTTCTTCTTCCGCTCGTTGATGGTCTTTTTGAGGTTCCTGAGGGTGCCGTAGCGGCCGAGCTTCTCGTCGAGGGCCTCGACCTGGGCCATTATGTCGTCGAGCCTCTCGAAGGCGGCCATGAGGGCGGCCTCCGAGGCCTCCTCCTCGACCTCATCGTCGCCGTTGTGCTCGGCGATCTCCTCGTGGTAGAAGGGCATGGCCGTGAGGATGTCGGTCATTATGTGCTTGCCCTCTTCGAGCTGCCTGGCCAACTGGGTCTCCTCGTACTTGGTCAGTATGGAGATGTTGCCCATGGAGTGGAAGTAGGCCTGGACGAGGTCCTCGGTCTTTTCGTACTCCGGGGCCTCTTCCTCGGTCTCTTCCTCGGCGTGGGAGGCCCCGTCGTGTTCCACGACCTTGACGCCCATGTCCTGAAGCAGGTCCATGAGGTCTTCGAGCTCGTCGGGGGAGAAGAATTCTGCGGGGAGGGCCTCGTTTATTTCGTCATAGGTCAGTACGCCGCGCCTCTTGCCGAGGTCGATTATCTCTTCGAAGATGTCCTTTTCTCTCATGTTCTCCGGTCCGTTACATATTTTCCAAACAAATAATATAGCATAAACTTGTAGATAATGTGAAACGAGTCGGGAGGGGAGCCAATTTATATATTGAGGAATGCATCTTTATCTATTTATTAAAGGGATACCCCGAGGCACAGAGCAATTTGGAGGTTCGTCCAACAAGTGGGTGTCCTGGCGGGAGCTTAGGCTTCTACCTGCTACGGCGGATGCTCACCGCTTTCCGCACTCCGGACTCCCATAACTACTGTTGTTCCCTCAATTCTCACGTAACCCCAGGGTATCCCAAGAGCTGACCCTGAGAACTTCCTCTCCCAATTACAGTCTATCACAATTGGGGTTGCTGTCAAGACTTCCGGACGCTTAAAACACCGATTATCTTATGGAGAAAAGTACCCCCGAGCCATAAGCCGGAAAAGGGCTGTATTCTCAGGCCCCTCCCGACAGGATGTTGCCCGTCCTTTCCCTTCCGATGGTGGTGGCCGGGCCGTGGCCGGGGAGCACCATCGTCTCCGGCGGAAGCCCCATGAGCCTCCGGAAAGAGTCTTTCAACTGCTCCATGCTCCCGCCCGTGAAGTCTGTCCTTCCCACGGAGCCCATGAAAAGCGTGTCGCCGGAAAAAAGCGCGCCCCCGCCGAGCAGGCATATGCCTCCGGCGCTGTGCCCCGGGGTATGGAGGACCCTGAGGCGCGTGTTTCCAACCCTCAGCTCGTCCCCCTCGCCGAGGATGACGTCCGGCTCGGGCATGGCCCCGGCGTCGAAGCCCCAGAGGGCGGCCTGCTCCGATACAAAGAAGTAGGCCTCCCTCTCTCCGGGGTGAAGGGCTATCTCCGCGCCCGTGGCCTCCTTTAGCTCCGGCACCGCGCCGGCGTGGTCGAAGTGGGCGTGGGTCAGGACGATGTAGCGCACCTTTAGCCCCTCGGCAAAATCCATTATGCGGTCCGGCTCGTCGCCGGGGTCGATTATCAGGGCCTCCCCGGTGTCCTCGTCCGAGACTATGTAGCAGTTCGTCTCCAGGGGGCCCACGGCAAGCGTCTTAATGTTCACTTTCCCTCCTTTTTATGAATCGCGATATGATGAAGTCCAGTTCCTCGCACCCCAGCAGCCGGCACATGAGGGCGTAGAGCCCGGCGGAGGCGAAGATCCCCCCGAAGACCCACAGGGCCTTGACGAGGCTCTCGCCCGAACGCTCCCAGAGGTCGCCCCTCAGCGCAAGCCACGCCGCCGCGCCCATGACGGCCGAGGCCAGGGCGACTTTCGCGAAGGAGGAGAGGATTCTCCTCCCCTCCACCCGGCCGAGCCTTTTTCTGAGCAAGACCATGAGAACCGTGAAGTTCAGCATCGACGCGAGGGCGTTGGCCAGGGCGAGGCCGCTGTGCCCCAGGGGGCCCATCAGGGCCAGGCTCAGAAGCACGTTGGCCCCCAGGGCGGCCACGGCGGCCTTGACCGGGGTTTTCGTGTCCTGCATGGAGTAAAACGTGACGGCCACCACCCGGACGCCCACGAAGGCCCAGATGCCGAAGGAATAGAACATCAGGGCCTCGGCCGTGCCCAGGGTGGCCTGGTGGTCGAAGGCGCCCCGCTGGAACAGCAGGTTTACGATGGGCTCCCTCAGGGCGATGAGCCCCGCCATGGCCGGCACGCTTATGAAAAACAGGAGCCTCAGGGCGAAGGAGAAGTCCTCCTTCAGGGCCTGGAAGTCCTTTCTCACGGCGTGGGCCGAGAGCGAGGGAAGGGCGGCCATGCCCATGGCCACGCCGAAGACCCCCACGGGGAACTGTATGAGGCGCATGGAGTAGTAGAGGTAGGTTATGCTCCCGCTTGCCAGGAAGGAGGCGAGGATGTTGCTGACCACTATGTTTATCTGGGCCACGGCCATGCCGAGCGAGACGGGCAGGAGGAGCTTGAGCATCTTCTTGAGGCCCGGGTGGCCGGGCTGCCACGCTGGGGCGAGGCTGTAGCCCTTCCGGAAGAAAGCGGGCGTTTGAAACGCAAACTGCACAAGCCCCCCCAGGGCGACGCCCACCGCCACGGCGAGTATGGGCGTGGGAAGCAGGCGCGCCAGGGCGACAACCGTGACGATGATCGTGACGTTCAGCATCGCCGGGGCCAGGGCGGGAACGAAGAAGACGCGCTTTACGTTCAGGGCCCCCATCACCAGGGCGGCAAGGCTTATGAAGACCAGGAAGGGGAACATCACCCGCGTAAGGAGCACCGTCCGGGAGAACTTCTCCGGGTCGTCCAGGAAGCCCGGCGCAATCAGGGTCACTATCTGGGACGCGAAGACGATGCCGAGGACGCAGATGGTCCCGGTGGCGGCGAGGAGGAAGAAGAAAGTCACCCTTGTGAGCCTTTTCGCCTCCTCCGGGTCCCTTGAGTCGTATTCCGTGAGGACGGGGACAAAGGCCGCCGACATGGAGCCCTCGGCGAAGAGCTCCCTGAGGAGGTTGGGGATCCTGAAGGAGACGAAGAAAGTGTCCGACAGGCCCGTCGCCCCGAAGTAGAAGGCCAGGAGCATGTCCCGCGCGTATCCGAGCACCCGGCTCACCATGGTGGCGCCGGACATGGAGCCGGCGGCGCGGGCTATCTTGCCCTTTTCGTCCATTGGCAATTATAACAGACCTTGCGTATCGAGCGGCCTCTGGGTTAGAATAGAATGCCTTGAAATGTAAGGGAAATTCCTGTTTGTAAATTCCCCGTCGATTAGTTATAATAATTTTCTCAATAAGAAATTTTATGGGACTTGAAGACCATAAGCTAAAGGTGTTCTGCACGGTGGCCGAGACCAAGAGTTTCTCGAAGGCCTCGGAGATCATACACCTCACCCAGCCTGCCGTGAGCCTCCAGATACAGGCCCTCGAGGAGGTCTACGAGACCAAGCTCTTCGACAGGACCTCCAGCACCGTGATGCTGACGCCGGCCGGCGAGATACTCTACAAGTACGCAAAGGAGATACTTACCCTCTTCGCCTCGGCCGAGAAGGACATAGGCGAGATAACGGGCCTCGTCAAGGGCTCCATAAGCGTGGGGGCCAGCACGACCATCGGCAACTACGTCCTCCCTTCTGTCATCTCGGACTTCAAGAGGAAGAACCTCAAGATAAAGATCCACCTCCAGGTCGGCAACACCAAGAGGATCGTGGATTTCCTGAACGCCGGCAACATCGACCTCGGCATAGTCGAGGGAGACGTCAGCAAGTACAAGATCAAGACCGAGAAGCTTATCGCCGACGAGCTGTGCCTCATCGTTCCGATGAACCACCCCTGGGCTAAGAAGAAGGAGGTATCCATCTTCGACATATTGAAGGAGCCCTTCATTTTCAGGGAAGAGGGCTCGGGCACCAGGCAAGTCATAGAGAAGTACCTGAGCAAGCGCGGGATATCCCCCCACAAGATGAAGATAACCACCATTCTCGGCAGCACCGAGGCCATCAAGGAGGCCGTGGAAAACGGCACGGGCCTTTCCATCGTGTCGAAGTGGGCCGTGCGCAGGGAGCGCCGCTACGGGAGCCTCGATATCGTGAAGTTCAAGGAGGGGAAGATGCTCAGGGAGTTCTCCCTCATCTTCAGCCGCACCTCCATCATGTCCTACGCCGCCGAGGAGTTCCTCTCCTACATGAAGAAGTACCCCTTCACGAAGCTCCTTCCCTGACGGCGCATCGCGCCTTCCGAACGCCGGGGCCGGAAGGTGTTCGTATAACCGTCTTTTCGTGGTTTCTCCGGGCTTCCTCCGAAAGTCAGGCAACGTAAGACCGTCCGTGCAGCGTCATGCCGGACATGTCTCGGGTTTTGTGTTAGTTTATCCCCGTGGACATCGCCCGGTTCATAGACCACACCCTCCTGAGGGCCGACGCCACCGAGGCGGACGTGCGGGGGCTTTGCCTGGAGGCCGTGCGATACGGTTTCTTCGCCGTGTGCGTGAACCCCTGTTTTGTGGAGAGGGCCAGGGGCTTCGTCGCCGGAAGCCCCGTGAGGGTGGCCACCGTGGTGGGCTTTCCCCTGGGGGCGGGCCTGACGGAGGCGAAGGTATACGGGGCCATGCGGGCCGCCCTTGCCGGGGCCGACGAGCTGGACGTCGTCATCAACATTGGGGCGGCCAGGGAAGGGCGGTGGGGTGCCGTCCTCAGGGACCTCTCCGACGTGGTGGCGGCCACGGGCGGGCTCGTGCACAAGGCCATAATAGAGTGCTCTTATCTCACGGAGGACGAAAAGAGGCGCGCCGCCGGGACGGCCCTCGAGGCGGGCGCCGCGCTCATAAAGACCTCCACGGGCTACGCCCCGGGAGGGGCGACGGCGGAGGACGTGAGGCTCATAAGGGGCGTCGTGGGCGACCGCGCCGGAATCAAGGCCGCGGGCGGGATAAGGACTCACGGACAGGCCCTCCGGATGATAGAGGCCGGCGCCACCCGCATAGGCACTTCCTCGGGAGTGGCCATAGTAGAAGGGCGGTAGCCCGGAAGCTCAACGGAGGGGGAATGGCAAGGCGGAGCGGAAAGGACGGCCCTTTATCCTCCGCTTGCCCGCTGCGCTGAACCGAGCGACTCTGTTGCTCTGCTGCTCTGCTGCTCTCTCACTCGGGTATCTTCCTGAAAAGCCATATCCCCGCCGAGCCGGCCAGGAGGGGCATGAGCCAGGCCGCCGCCAGGGGCGGGAGCAGGCCGGCGTAGCCGATGGAAAGCGACATGGTGTAGCCGAACCAGTACGCCAGGCTTATCAACAGCCCTATGGCGGTGGCGACGAAGCCGCTCATCCTGCGCCTCACGGGGAAGGAAACCCCTATGAGGACCATTATCAGGTTGATGAAGGGGTAGGACACCTTGGAGTGGAGGTCCACCGTGAGCCTCACGTTCTTGAAACCGGCCTCCCTCATCCTCTTGAGGTAGGCGTAGAGGTCGGCTACGCCCATCTCCGAGGGCTTCCGCGCCGTCTTGCGGAGGAGCTCGGGGGGGCCGAGGCCCTCGTAGCCGTATTCCTCGAGGGTCT
>JASFVA010000045.1:0-8683 GCA_050050055.1 Nitrospirota bacterium | reverse complement strand
CGGTCCCTGAGCTCCCGGGCCATCCCCTGGAAGTCTTCGTAAGTGCCGACCTCGGGGTTGAGGGAGTTCTGGTCGACCACGTCGTACCCGTGGGTGCTTCCGGGCTGGGCCTTGAAATAGGGGGAGGCATAGAGGTCGGTTATGCCCAGGGCGTCGAGGTAGGGGATCACGCCCCTTGCGTCCTTGAAGGAGAAGTCCTTGTTGAACTGAAGCCTGTAGGTGGAGACCGGGAGCCTCGGTGGGACCCCGGAGGCGACCTTTTCGAAAACCTGCGTGATGCGCTGCTCGTCCATAACGGGCGCCCTACACCTCCGGGAGCACGGCCCCGAGGTTGAAATTGAGCTTCTCCCCCAGCGTCTTGAACTGCTGGACCCACCGCGAGGCTTTCCCGTCTCCGGCCCCGGCCCTTGCCGCGAAGTCCGGGTATACGGTCTTGGCCATCCTGTAGTAGTAGTTCTGGGGAAGCCAGAAATTGTGCCTCAGCGGCAGCTTGAGCGAGACGTCCACCATCTCGGTCATCCCCTTAAGGCCGTTCATGTCCAGGGGGTTTCCGTACAATATCTCCGCCGCGTCCTCGAGCCTGTTTTTGAGGGCGAACTCCAGCGAGGTCTTGTCCATGGGGACCTTCCACTTGTCGAATTCCCCGAGGACGCCCTGGATCGTCTCCCTGTCGAACTCCGCCTGCAGCTGTCTCTTGAGGTCGAGGTTCAGGGTGAACTCCGCCGCGGTATAAAACCCCCTGGGCACAGGCACCCCCGTGTCCCTCAGGAACCCCATGAGGAGGCGGTTTTCCTCGAACATCCTCCTGTAGGAGTCCTCGAAGGCCTCCATGGTCTCGCTGATGAGGATGTCGAGTATAGCCCTCTGCTCGTCCCTGAAAAGGTCCTTCAACGAATAGGTCGGCGCCCCGAAATGCGTGTCCAGGAGCCTGACGGCGTCGGCGAAGGAGCCGCTTTCGAAGGCCACCCTGATCTGCTCTTTCATCTCCTGGTACGACTTGCTCCCCACGAACTTGCGGACGCCGCAGTTGAAGTCGTGGTTGCCCATGTACAGGACGCAGAAGGTGAGCCGCTCGTCCTCCCGGGTGATCTTCGAGGTGATAAGGCACCGGCCCGTGACGAGCACCGCGGAGCCGGCGTGGAGCTTCCGGTAGTCCAGGCGGTGGATGTTGTAGCAGTATATCGCGGCCCTTTCCTCGTAGTCCTCGTAAACCGAGTTTATGGCGTAATGGGCGGCTACCTTGTCGAGGTCCAGGACGGCGGGCCTTACGAATTGCTCGTAGACCCGGGCGCCGTCGCCGTGTTCGGGCACGTTGCTTTTGGCCTCCTTAAGCTTGGCCACGAACTCCGGCTCGTAGTCCTTGCCCATGGTCTCCTTTGCAAGCTGGATGGCGCGGCCCGCGTACTGGATGACCTGCACGGTCTCGATGCCCGATATGTCGTCGAAGAACCAGCCGCAGCTCGTGTACATGAGCATGGCGTGCCTCTGCAGCTCCAGGAGCTTCAGCGCCGTTATCATCTGCTTGCGCCCGAGGCGCTTGGGGGAGTGTTTCCCGAAGAACCGGTATATGCTGGGGTCCGACCGGTCGAGGATGACGTCGACGTAATCCTCCCTCGCCTCCCAGGGGTCCTTGAAGTACCTGGAAGACATATTTTCGTAATTTTCAGCCAGCCCGTCCCTCAGGCGGTCCAGGGCCTCCCTGAGGGGCTCCCTCCATTGCTGGTGCCAGCCGGGCTGTCCCCCGGAATTGCACCCGCAGTCGCTTCGCCACCTCTCGACTCCGTGGATGCAGCTCCACGAGGAGTGCTCGAAGATCTCGACCTCGTGCTTGGGAGGGTTCATCTCGAGGAATTCTCCGTAATTGGTTATGCGGGCGAGGTCGTTGGTCTCTATGTGGTGGAGGGCGTATGAAAGGGCCATCTCGCCGAAGCGGTGATGGTGGCCGTAGGATTCTCCGTCCGTGGCTATGTGCATGAGCTTGTTGCCTTGCTCCCGTTCAGAAAACCCGCCCAACAGGCGCTTGGCGAACCCGACGCCGCTGTCCAGGAGCCTCTCGAAGGCCACGGCCCGCGAGATGGGTCCGTCGTAGAAGAACAGGCTTATCTTCCTGCCCGACGGAAGGTTGCAGACATACGGCACTTTCGGGTCTATTTCCGCCTCCGACACATCTAACCATTCCCGGGAGCCCTTCTTCCGTAGCCTGCGGGCCTGGTTGGGCGCCAGCACAGTGAAACTGATGCCCGTGGAGGCCATTATGTCCAGGGTCTCCAGGTCCACGGCGGTCTCGGGCAGCCACATGCCTTCGGGCTCCCGGCCGAAGCGGTATGTGAAGTCCCTTATGCCCCAAAGTATCTGGGTCTTCTTGTCCCGGGGAGAGGCGAGGGGCATGATCATGTGGTTATAGGCCTGGGCCATGGCGGCCCCGTGGCCCGAACGCCACTTGATGCTGAGCCTGTCGGCCTCGATTATGGCGGCGTAGGTCTCGGGGGCGTTTTTTTCGAGCCACTGGAGGAGGGTGGGGCCCATGTCGAAGCTGATCTTGGCGTAGTTGCTCACTATGTCGACGATGCGCAGCTGGTCGTCGAGGATCCTCGAGGCCGCGTTGTTGGCGTAGCACTCGGCCGTTATGCGCTTGTTCCAGTCGTGGTAGGGAAAGGCGCTGTCCTGCGTCTCGATGGCCTCGAGCCAGGGGTTTTCCCTGGGCGGCTGATAAAAATGTCCGTGGATGCAGAGAAATCGCTTCATGTCACTCGTTTCCGGCCGGTCCATAGAGGCGGAACCCGAAGGGCTCCAACCGGATTTCGCCGTCTATAATATCAGAAACGCCGGATTCCCGGCCCGGCCCTTCTCCGGGGGACGACGAAATAAGCTCCCTCCACTTCCCGCCGGGCAGCCCGGAGCCCAGCGTGACGGGCTCCTCGTTGAAGCTCGCGGCAAAGAATGCCTGCGCTTCCCCCTTCCACCGCCTGACGACCACGGCCCTTTGCTCCGGGTGCTCGGCCACCTCCGTCTGGCCCTTTTCGGCGGCCCCCAGGGCGGGGTGTCTCTTCCTCAAGGCAATGAGGGCCTTGTAGAACTCGAAAAGCTCCCTGTGGCCCCCCTCGTGCCGGAGTCCGGGGTCGATCCTCGAGCGGTTGAATGTATCCTCGGACTGCGGGTCGGGCAACTCGCCCTGCCAGAGGAATCCCGAGAACTCCTCCCGCCTTCCATTTCTGACCGCCTCGACCAGGCCGGGGTCGGAGTGGCTTATGAAATACTGAAACGGCGCCTTCTCCCCGTACTCCTCGCCCATGAACAGGAGGGGGAGGTTCGGCGAAAGGAGCACCAGGGCGGCGGCCAGCTTGAGCTTACCGAGCGGGAGGCCGGCCGAGAGCCTGTCTCCCAGCATGCGGTTGCCCACCTGGTCGTGGTTCTGGGAGAAGACGACCAGCTGTCTGGGCGGCCTTTCGGCCGTGGAGGAGCCGTGCATGCGCGCCCGGTACTTGGAGTACTCCCAGGTGTACACGAAGCCCTCCCTCAGGGCCTTGGCCATCTGGCCCACGCTTCCAAAATCAGTGTAGTAGCCCAGGTCCTCTCCGGTAAGAAGGGTGTGCAGGGCGTGGTGGAAGTCGTCGTTCCACTGGCCGTCCAGGCCGTAGCCCCCTTGCCCGGGGGGGTTGATCGCCCGCACGTCGTTGAGGTCGCTTTCCGCTATCACGTAGGCTGGCCTGTCCTTTACGGTCTCATCGACGGTCTCCTTCAGCTCCTTGAGAAAGTGCTTCGCGCTCATGTCGATGATGCCGTGTATGGCGTCTATCCTCAGGGCGTCGAGGTGAAACCTCTCGAACCAGTAGCAGGCGTTTTCTATGAAGAACCTCCTGACCTCGCTGCTGCCGGGGCCGTCGAAGTTGACGGCGTCTCCCCAGGGGCTGTGGTACCGGCTCGTGAAGTAGGGGCCGTAGTCCCACAGGTAGTTTCCCTCCGGGCCGAGGTGGTTGTAGACGACGTCCAGTATGGCGGCGATGCCGTTTTTGTGAAGTTCGTTCACCAGCCCCTTGAGCTGCCCCGGGCCGCCGTAGGTGTCCTGGACGGCGAAGGGATGGACCCCGTCGTAGCCCCAGTTCCGGGAGCCCGGGAACTGGGCCACGGGCATGAGCTCCACGGCCGTTATGCCGAGCTCCTTCAGGTAGGGTATGCGCGGGACCACGGCCTCGAAAGTGCCCTCGCGTGTGAAGGTGCCCACATGGAGCTCGTAGGTGATGTAGTCCCTCAGCTCCGGGATCAAGCACCCGCCGTCTTCCCACCTGAACTCCCCGTGCCTCACCACCGCGGAGGGTCCGTGCACGCCCCTGGGCTGATGCCTCGAGGCGGGGTCGGGCCTCCTGGCCTCGCCGTCGAGGACGTAGAAGTATTCGACCTCTCCCCCGGGGTCGGCCACGGTGGCCTGGAAGTAGCCGCGCTCGACCTTCTCCATCTGCACCGTCTCTTCGTGGGGAGCCAGAATCTCCAGGGATACCTTTTCCCGGTTGGGAGCCCAGACGAGGAAGCCTATCTCGCCGCTTTCCTCGAGGACGTTGGCCCCGAGTTTTTTGAGCGTTCCGGAGTCACTCATTCTGACTGAGAGTATAGCGGATTATCGCCGGCCTTTGGAGTGCCCGCTGCGAAGGCCCATTCAGCGGCTCTTGAGGCCCGTAAAGGTCTGCTTGGGCGGGTCTATCTCGAACACCTCTCCCACGCCGCGGCACTCCGCCGAGTACCACAGGGCGAGGTAGTCCCTCGTCTCCCTGGTGAGGAGAAAGTGCTTTCTGACGAACTCCCTGCCCTTCTCGCCCATCCTGGCCGCCAT
Source organism: Nitrospirota bacterium (assembly GCA_050050055.1). GTDB lineage: Bacteria > Nitrospirota > Thermodesulfovibrionia > Thermodesulfovibrionales > JdFR-86 > JARRNG01. Next base: position 3,858 of record JASFVA010000045.1, on the reverse strand, counting down.
GAGGGGGTTGTTCAGGAACTGCCTTATCCTGAATGCCGCTCCCTCCGCCGAATGCACGAGGAAACCCGTCACGCCGTGCACTATCTGGAGGGGTATGCCCCCGACGGCGCCGCCTATCACGGGCTTGCCCTTCCACATGGCCTCGGACACCGTGAGGCCGAACCCCTCCTTCAGGGACTTCTGGAGCACTATCGTGGCCATCCTCTGGAGGGCGTTTATGTCCCTGTCGCTGAAGGGCGGGATCAGGAGTATCCTTATGTCCGGGTCCCCGGCCGCGTGCTCCTGGACCTCCCGGAGAACCACCGCGCCCTCGGGGTCGTCGGTGGCCGGGCTTCCGGCGAGCACGAGGACGCAATCGTTGTACTTCTTTACCATCCTGAAGGCGTTAATAACGCCGATGGGGTCCTTGAAGCGGTCGAACCTGGAGACCTGCAGTATTATCGGCCGGTCCAGGGGGATGTCGAACTTCCGGGCTATCTCCTTCACCTCGTCTTCGTCGAGCTCCATGTTCTTTTCGCTCAGCGGGTCGATCGAAGGGGGCACTATGAACTCCTCCACCGCCGCCGCCCTGGCGAACTTGGCGACCGAGAAGATAGCGAGGTCGTACTCCCGGACGTAGGGGTCTATCTTCGAATAGACCTCCCGGTTGGGCGAGGAGATGTCTATGTGGCACCGCCAGAACCACCTCCCCCCCCTGCGGTACTCCACCAGCGGCGCCGGCTGGGGGTCGTGGATCAGGACGGCGTCGGCGTCCAGGTCGAGCCTGGCGGCGTTTCCTCTGTTCACCTCCCCGTAGTGGTCCCACATGTCGTCGGAGATGGCCTCGGCGCTGCCCTGCAGGGCGTTGTGGACCTTCTTCGTCATGTCGAAGAACTTATCGTCCCCCGTTATGACCTCCCAGCGGGTCTCAATCCCCAGGTCGCCCAGGAGGGGCACCATCCTCTGAAGTATCTCGGCCACGCCGCCCCCGGCCTTAGTGGAATTGACGTGCAGGAACGTCTTTCCCCTGAGCTTTTCGCAGAGCCTCTCGATGAGCACGATGTCGCTGCGGGGGCTTATGCCTTCGTACCGGGATATCACGTGGAAGACCTCATCCGCCTCTTGAGACCCTCCTCGATTATCTCCATGAGGTGCTCCCTGATGCCCTCCATGTTGTGCATGAAGGGGTCTATGCCCTGTATCTTTTGCGCCATGTCCTTAAGACCTATGACCTCGTCTATCCACTTGGAGAAGTCGTCCACCGCCTGTCCCAGCCTGACCCTTGCCTCGAAGAAGTGGTAGTAGATGGACTCGTCGTCTATGAACTTCAGGGCCATGAGGAACTCGGCCAGGTTTCTCGCCTTCATGCCCACGGGGAAGATGAAGGATATGGTCTCGATGAAGTAGAACTCCTCCCCGGGGATGGCCTTCCGGGTCTCGGGGAAGTTGTCGATGTAATAGTCTATGACCCTGAGTATCTCCGCCCTCAGGCCGTCCTTGGTCGGGAAGGAGTACGGGTCTATGTTGGAGAGCATCTCCGCCAGGGCCCCCTCCTCGAGGCTCTCCCCGGCCCACTGGGCGAAGTCGTTGGTGTATTCGAGGATGTGGCCCTTCGAAAAGTACTGGTACGTATGGTGGAATATGCAGTTGTCGCTGGCCGAGGCGATGAGCTCCCTCAGCTCTCGCAGGGTCTCGGCCTTCTTGCCCGTGGGCTTCAGTATCCGCACCGCGTCCCTGAAGTCGAAGGACTTTTCCTCCGCCGCGGGCTGCTTTCTTGTCCTTGCGGCCTGTTTCGCCATCGGTCACTCCACTTTCCGCAGGTGCACGTCCCTCTGGGGGAAGGGTATCGTTATGCCCGAGGCCGCGAAGGCCTTGTAAAGCGCCGAATTGAGGTGGTGCAGCGTAAGCCCCCTCAGGGCGGGCTCCTTTATCCAGCACAGGAGCTCGAAGTCCAGCGACGAATCGCCGAAGACCCTGAACCTCACCCTGGGCTCAGGCTCCTCGACGACGTTTTCGTTGCCCCTGGCGATGTCCAGAAGGGTCTTTTCCACGAGGTCTATGTCGCTTCCGTAGGCCACCCCTATGGGTATCCTCACCCTGAAGCGGGGCTCGGGGGCGCTTTCGTTGATTATCTTCGTGTTGGAGATGATGGAGTTGGGCACGCTTATGAGAACGTCGTCGCGCGTCCTGATCCTCGTGCTCCGGATGCCTATCTCCGTCACCTCGCCCCTTTCGCCTCCTTCGAGGACTATATAATCGCCTATCTTGTAAGGCCTGTCAACATAGATGCTAATGCCCCCGAAGAAGTTCGCCAGCGAGTCCTTGGCCGCCAGGGCCACGGCCACTCCGGCTATGCCCGCCGAGGCGATTATGGGCGTTATGTCGAGCTTCCATATGGAGAGCACCACGAGGACGACCGCGACGAAGACCACGACCTTCCATACGTTCTCCACGAGGGGCACGACGTCCCGTCCCAGGCCGGTGATGTCGGCGATCTTGCCCAGGGAGTTTTCGATGATGATGTTGCTGATTCTGATTACGGCCACCGCCCACAGGAGCACCAGCCCGGTGTAAAGGGCCGCGCGGGTGTAAAAGAGCATCCTCTCGGGCGGACCCAGGTATGAGACGCTCTGCAGCGCCCCGATGACGAGAACGGTAAGGAAGACGGGCCTGTGGACGACCTTTATGATCCTGTCGTCCAACTTCGTCTTCGAGCGCCGCGCGAGGCCCTTGAAGACGTAGCTTACGACTATATCGAGCGCCTTCGCCAGGACGGCGAAGACGGCCAGTATCAGGACCGCGTTGAGGTATATCGAGCCGGTGATGTCGGGGAAGCCGAACATTCAGCCCTGTTTGCCGGGTTTGTCCGATGAGGCGGTCACGGGCAGTTCGATGGAGGCGAGCCTGGTGTTCATGGTGTCCCTGAACCTCCTGAACTGGGCAATCTGGTGCTTCTCTATCGGCTTGCCCGGGGGGAGGTCGAGGGTCAGGGGGTTTACGAACCTGCCGTTCTTTTTCACCCGGTAATCGAGGTGCGGGCCCGTGGCGCGGCCGGTGCTCCCCACGTACCCTATCACCTGGCCCTGCTTGACGTGGCTTCCCGCCCTGATGCCTTTCTTGATCCGCGAGAGGTGGCCGTAGTAGGTCACGAAGCCGTTGGGGTGCCTTATTATGACCTGCCTTCCGTTGGCCCCCTTGTAGCCCGCCCGGGCCACCTTTCCGTCGCCCACGGCGGAGACGGGCGTGCCCGTCGGCGCGGCGTAGTCGACGCCGAGGTGGGGCCTGTAGGTCCTTAGTATGGGGTGAAGCCTCCGGTGTGTGAAGCCGGAGCTTATGCGCCTGTAGCTTAGCGGCGCCTTCAGGAACGCCTTCCTCAGGCTCCTGCCCTTACGGTCGAAGTAATCCTCCCGCCCCTCCTGCTCGAAACGGTAGGCGTGGTTGGTGCGCCCGTTGTTGGTGAACTCCGCAGCGAGTATCTTGCCGTATTTCTTGAACTCCCCGTCGAGCCTCAGCTCCTCCACCACTATCTTGAAGGTGTCGCCCCTCCTGAGGTCGGTGGTGAAATCTATGTCCCAGGCGAAGATGTCCGAGAGCTCCAGCGCAAGGAGCAGGTCGTCCAGGGCGAACACCAGGTTGTCCTCCACGGTGCCGCTCATGTGGACCAGAGTGGTTTCGTAGGGGATCTTTTCCCTTTCGGCCTTGAAGCCCTCCTCCGAGCGCGTGAGCTTCAGCACGTGGTCGCCGTCTATGGTATAGGTGAAGGAGTTTATGCGGTTTTCCGAATCCACCTTCATGGTGAAGTCCCGGCCCGAGACCACCCTGTCGAGGTCATAGACGGGCTGGGAGGCCACGACCATGGCGTGAAGTTCTCCCATGTGC
>JASFVA010000044.1:0-8686 GCA_050050055.1 Nitrospirota bacterium | reverse complement strand
TCTCCATCTTCGCGACGAGGTCCACCAGGTCCGGGCCCCGCTTCTTGACCTTGGACCAGGAGTAGCAGCACTTTGCCACCGAGGTGCACCCGCACTTGCCGCCGCGCAGCTCAAGGCCGTCCACGCGGAAGCCTCCGGGTATCTTCTCTATCTCCAAGGGCACTCGACCACCTCCTTTCCGAGCGTGCGCTCGCTTCTACTGCTTCTTGGTCATCGTGCCGGAGGCGCCGCACTTGGGGCACTTCCGGGGCTTGCACCTGCCCTCCTTCGTCGCGCCGCATTTATCGCACTTGAACACAGCCACCTTGTCCACCTCACTTTCTCAGCTTCTCGAAGTTCTCCTCCTTGAGGGTCTTCTCAATCTGTTTCCTCACGCCCACCCAGACCGGATGTATCTTGCACTGGGAGCTCACGTCGCAGAGCTTCTTGTCGACGGCGCAGACGTTGACGGCCACGGGGCCCTCGACGGCCACGAGCACGTCGTAGAGGCTTATGCGCCGGGGCTCCCTGGCCAGGCTGAAGCCGCCCCTGGCGCCCCTTTGCGACTTCACTATGCCGGCCTTCGCGAGCTTCTGCAGTATCTTGGCCAGGAAACTCTGCGGGATGGACATCTCCCGCGCTATCTCCTCTATCATAGTGACCCTGCCGGGCTTGCCGGAAAGGTAATAGACGCACCTGATGGCGTAGTCCGCCTGCCTGGTTATCTGCATCATGCCCCAATCAGTACGCTTCCGTGTCCTTAAGGACGTCTTCCACGGTCAGCTTCTGCCCGAATATCCTGTATATCCATATCTGGTACGCAAGCACTATGGGCACGAAGACCAGGGCCACTATCGTCATGATCCTGAGGGTGTAGAAGCTGGAGGAGGAGTTGAAGGCCGTCAGGCTGTAGGCCGGGTCGAGGCTCGAGGGGATGAGGTTCGGGTAGAGGCCGATTACGCCCGTGGCGGTCACCAGGAAAATGGTCGCCCCCGAGGCGAAAAACGCCTTGAGGTTCCGGCCCTTCGCGGAGAACACCTTTATGCCCAGAAGCGCCAGCACGCCCAGAGCCGGCACCACGAACATGACTGGAGCTATGATGAAGTTTATGTAGAGGTCCGTGGCGAACTTCGTGTAGGCGAGGAAGGCCACGGCCACCACGAGAAGCGGATACCAGAGGCCGCCGGCCAGCCTCGCCGCCCTATCGCCAACAGCGCCTCCGGCCCTGGCGGAGAGCCACAGGGCCCCGTGCTCCATGAACAGAAGGACGAACAACACGCCCGTCAGGAGCCCGTAGGGGTTGAGAAGGGCGATGAGCGACCCGTGGTATCCCTCGGCGTCCATGGGAAGGCCTTGGAAGATGTTGCCGAAGGCCACCCCGAAAAGCAGGGCCGGCAGGAGGCTCCCCAGGAATATGGCCCCGTCCCACGTCTTCTTCCAGGACTGGGCCTCGCCCTTCCCCCTGAACTCGAAGGCCACGCCCCGGACGATCAGGGCGAAGAGAATCAGGAGAAGGGGCGTGTACAGATAGCTGAACATCAGGGCGTAGGTCGTCGGAAAGGCGGCGAAGGTCGCGCCGCCGGCCGTGATGAGCCAGACCTCGTTCCCGTCCCAGACCGGCCCCATGGTGTTGACCACCAGCCTTCTTTCTCCGTCGTTCTTAGCGATAAAGGGATGCAGGATCCCCGCGCCGAGGTCGAACCCGTCGAGCATGAAATACACCGCCCACAGGACGCCCCATAGTATAAACCAAGTAACCTGGAATGCCATTTTTCATACCTCCTTTTCGGGTTCCGTATCGATGACCCGCGAGGTCATCATGCCGGCCCCTTTTTGGAGAATTTAGCCAGAAGATAAATGTCCACCACCCCGAGAAATCCGTACAGGAGCGTAAACCCTATCAGCGAGCCCCAGACCTGGGGCAGCGTGATGGCCCTGGATACGGCGTCCTCCGTCCTGAGCACACCGTACACAATCCAGGGCTGCCTTCCCACCTCGGCCACTATCCATCCGAGCTGGGTGGCGATATAAGGGAGCGGTATCACGTAGAGCATCAACTTAAGGTAGCCCGGCACCGACTCGAGCCTGTCCCGCCGGGCATAGAAGTATCCCAGGAGGGACAGCAGTATGAAGAGCATCCCCAGCCCTATCATGAGCCTGAAGCTCGCGAACGTCAGGAGCACCGGGGGCCTGTCCTCCCGGGGGAAGTCCTTGAGGCCCTTCACCTCGGCGTCCCAGTCCCTGTAGGAGAGGAAGCTCAGGAGCTTTGGGATGCCTATGGCCTCGACCGAGTTCCGCTCGTTCCCGGGGTCCGGGACGACCAGAAGGTTCATGGGAGCTCCCCTCTGCGTCTCCCACACGGACTCCATGGCGGCGAGCTTGGTGGGCTGCGTCCTGGCCACCCCGGAGCCGTGGAAGTCTCCCACCACGGCCACAAGTATCGCCGAGACCAGGCCGAAGGCCGCGGCCATCCTGAAGGAGGCCTTGAAGAACTTGAGCTCCCTCTTCCTGAGGATGTGGTAGGCCGAGACGCCCATGACGAAAAAGGCAGCCACCACGTAGCCCGATAGCAGGGTGTGGCCGAACTTGAGCCAGCCGTACTCGTTGGTGACCAGGGCCGCGAAGTCCACCATCTCGGCCCGCCCGTTTCTGATCTCGAAGCCCACGGGGTTCTGCATCCAGCCGTTGGCCAGAAGTATCCACAGGGCCGAGAGGTTCGTGGCGATGGCCACGAGCCAGATGGAGAGGGCGTGGACCCTCTTGGAGACCCTGTTCCAGCCGAAGATCCAGAGCCCTATGAACGTGGACTCCAGGAAGAAGGCCACCGTGGCCTCGATGGCCAGGGGAGCGCCGAAGATGTCGCCCACGTACTTCGAGTATTCCGCCCAGTTCATGCCGAACTGGAACTCCAGAGTAATGCCCGTGACGACGCCTATGGCGAAGTTGATGAGGAAGAGCTTGCCCCAGAACTTCGCCATCCTCTTATACATCTCGTCGCCGCTCCTGACGTATTTGGTCTCCATGTAGGCTACGAGCACTGATAGACCGAGGGTGAGCGGGACGAAGATGAAGTGGAACGCCGCAACGACGGCAAACTGCAGCCTGCTTAAGTCCAGAACATCCATAACCTTACCCCTCCAAAAGCGTGATAGACGCCTCTCCCCAAAAACAAGACTCTTTTAGTCCTGTTTTATCACGCCCGTCTTTTTTTGTCAAGCATTTATCGAACCCGGGGAGGCGGAATCCGCCCCTCGGCTCACCCGCGCCAGGTCCCTTTATAAAAAGAAAAAAGATAACCCCTCAGCCAATTTATAACCCCTCGGAAAGGTCTTGTCAAGGAAACAATCCCGTTCTGGAGGGGCAGCCCGGAATCTCTCCCCCGGGCGGGCCTCCACTCCAAGACCGGGTCGAATCCCCTGTGCGCGCCCTCCCTTGGGCGGCCCCCTTCCTTCCCGGACCGGACGGCGGCGGCCGGTCGAGAGGGATGGCGACTGAGGGGCTCGCCGCGAGAATACCTCCTTGCCGGCAGTTGCGCCAAGCAGCGCCAGGGGATATGATTTAACATATGGCGGCAATTGTTTCCGGCTCGATAATCGTCCTCCTGGCCCTGGCTCCCGCGGCAGCTGCGGCGGCGGACTGCGATGTCTTGGATTTCTCGCCCTTCGAGGACGTGAGGATGACCCGCACGGAGCCCGGCCTCCTCTTACAGCAGTTGCAAAAGTGCGCAAAGGTTACCTTCCGCAACACGGGCTTTCGCGGAAGATATGTTACAAGCTACAGGTTCAAGGCCTTATTCGCCGACGGAAGCTCCGAGGAGACATGGGTGGAGCTCGAACGGAATGCCGACAGGTTCAGGCGCCTCGAGCCCGGCGAGACGTTTACGGCACGGGCATGCTTCGGGCACAGCGAGGCGGACATAGCAGCGGTGGAGTGCGAATAGCCATGAAGGCCAAGGTCGTCTCCTTTGCCACGGCCCTCGTGCTCCTTGCCTGCGCCGTGGCGCTCGCCGCGCCCAGGGCCGAGCTCTGGGAGCGCTGGCTCTCCCACGAGCCCGACTCCTCCATGGGCGTCGACCACGCGGCGTGGAGCCGGTTCCTCGACAGGTACGTCGTCATGGGAGAGGACGGGATAAACAGGGTGGCCTACGGCGAGGTGACGGATGAGGACAGGGCCTCCCTGGGAAAGTATATCGCCCGCCTCGAGGCCGTGCCGGTAAGCAGGCTCGGTAGAGACGAGCAGAGGGCGCTGTGGATAAACCTCTATAACTCCCTCACCGTCAAGGTGGTGCTCGACCACTACCCCGTGGAGAGCATCAGGGACATAGACATCTCGCCGGGCTTTTTCGCCGACGGCCCCTGGGGCAGGGAGCTCGCCACTGTGGAAGGCGAGGGCCTGAGCCTCGACGACATAGAGCACCGCGTCCTGCGGCCCATCTGGAAGGACCCCCGCATACACTACGCCGTGAACTGCGCTGCCCTGGGCTGCCCCAACCTCCGGGCCGAGGCCTTCACGGCCGAAAACGCCGAGAGGCTCCTCGACGAGGGCGCCAGGGAATACGTGAACCATCCCCGGGGCGCATGGTTCGAGGGCGAGAGGCTGCACGTATCAAGCATCTATAAGTGGTTCATGGAGGACTTCGGCGGCAGCCACGAAGGCGTGCTCGACCACCTGAGGCGCTACGCCCGCCCCGAGCTGAGGGAGAGGCTCGAAGGCGAAAGGCGCTTCAGGGGCCACGACTACGACTGGACCTTGAACGACGCCCCCTGAGGGCCCCCCGCCTGCTAAAGGCCCCTCTTCTCGAACCAGCGGAAGAGAAGGAGCGCGCCGGCGACCACTGCGAGGATGACGAACCAGTAGTTTACGCCGATGACGTCGGGCAGGGTGATGCTCCCGTATACGCCCCACTTGAGGACCGTGCCCTTCATCAATGGGTACGCCTCGGCGTAGGCCGCTGCTCCGGCGAGCATGCCCAGTATTCCCCAGGCGGCGTCCCACCTGCCCTCGCCGAGGGCCCCGAGGGAGGTGCCGGGGCAGTAGCCCAGAAGGCCCCAGCCGGCCCCGAAAACGAGCCCGCCGATGATGTTCGAGCCGAGCATCGCCGGCTTTATGCCGAGCTCCACGACCCCGAGGTCCCTGAGCGCGTAGATCCCCACCATGCCCACCAGTATGGTGGAGAGCATGAACTTGACGATGGTCATGTCCCTGAGCCTCAGGGCCCCGACCTGCTTGTCGTATCTGAGCACCCTTCCCTTCTGGAGAAAGAAGCCGAAGAGGATGCCGGTGACTATCCCGTATAGAAGCATCATGGGCGCCCGCCTCCGGAGTAGAGGATTCGCGCCACCGCTATGCCCCCCGCGAAGAAACAGGCCAGGGCTATGTAGCCGCTCACTGCAAGCTGGAGCACACCGCTCAGCCCGTGCCCGCTCGTTCAGCCTCCGGCCAGGCGCGCGCCGAACAGAAGGACGGCCCCTCCAATGAAGGCCGTAACGGCCCTGAGGCCGACGCCTCCGCCGAAGCGCCCCCGCCACATGTCGGGCACCGACTGTAACCTGAAGGAGCCGGAGGTGGCGGAGGAGATGAACGCGCCCAGCATGATTCCCAGGACGAACATCCACTGCCATTCGATCTTGGGGGTCTTCTGAAGGAAATACTCAAGCTGAGAGACTCGCTCGGGAGAGAAGAGCTTCTCGACCATGCCGGCCGAGCGCACGAAGCTCGTGGAGGCGCCGACGTACTTCCCGGCCACGACCACCGAAAGGACCAACACTACCCCGGCCAGCGCTCCGGCCAGGTAGGGGTTCCAGCCTCTGTCCCCGTCGTCTTTCATCATAATGAATTTCGGTTTACAACTAATTCATAGCGCATTCAGGGAAGGCTGTCAACATTTTGAGACGGGAAAAACAGTCGCCCGAGGGGTTAATCCCCTATAAAGCATCCGGGGTCTTCGGCCAGGAGGTTACCGCCCTGGGCGTAGGCGATGGCCCGGCATCCCCGGCAGGCTGCCCACCTGGGGCACGCGGCGCACTTGCCCCTGTATTTTTGCCTGTCCCTCAGGGCGCCGAGCGTTTCGGAGGTGGCCCATATCTCGCGTACGGAGTCCTCCAGCACGTTGCCGAGCGAAACGGGGAGCCTCCTGCAGGGAAGGACCGTGCCGTCGGGAAGGAGGGTGAGGCCCGAAAGCCCCGCGGCGCACCCGCCGACGGGGACCGAGCCGGCGTCCACGCTGTCGGGCAAGGTGGACTGCATTGCCACCGGGTCTCCGGTCACGATGCCCAGGGAGCTGGGCTTCAGCGAGAAGATGGCCTCGTAGAGGCTGCTGAGCTGCCACTTGTCGAGGGCCTGTCCCATCAGCTCCCGGCCCCTTCCGGAGGGCACGAGCCTCGAGAAACCCAGCCTCTGTACGCCGCTCTCCTCGGCCAGGACCACGAGCTCCATGAACCTCGGGGCGTTAAGCCTCGAAAGGGTGGCGTTGAGCGTGACCGTCAGGCCGGCTGCCAGGAGGTTTTCCACCCCGCGCATCGAGGAAGAGAAGCTTCCTTTTCCGCGAATCTCCTCGTGCACGTCCTCCGGCCCCTCGATGCTCACCTGGACCCCGCGCAAGCCGAGGTCGGCGAGCCTGCGGGCCTTGCCGGAGTCCACGAGGGTGCCGTTCGTAAGGAGGTAGAGGCCGAAGCCGCGCCGCCTGAGCTCCTCCATTATTACGAAGAGGTCTTTCCTCAGTAGCGGCTCGCCCCCGGAGATGTTCGCGCTGGGGGAGAACTTGATGCCGTAGTCCTCCGACCATTCCTCTATCGTGTCCGAAACCTCGTCCACCACCGAGAGGGCCTGCCCCTGGGACATCTCCTCCGCCGTGCCCACGCCCTGGTAGCAGTGCCTGCAACGGAGGTTGCACCGCTCGGTGAGGTGCCACTGCACGAAGAATTCGTGCGCCTGGGCGACGGACATCTCAGCCCTCCTCCGCCAGGTCCGCCTCGGCGTCGAGGGTGATGCGCACCTCTCTTCCGACGACGAAGCCGCCTTTTTCCATCTTTTCGTTCCAGGTCATGCCGAAGTCCTCGCGGTTTATCGAGGTCGAGGCCTTGAAGCCCAGGGTCGTCTCGCCCCAGGGGCTTTTTATGGGGCCGAGGCACTCTACGTCGAGAACCACGGGCCTTTCGATTCCCCGGATGGCGAGCGTGCCGTTGAGCTTGCAGCCGTTGAGGCCCGTAAGCTCGACGCCCCCGCTTCTGAATCTGATTTCAGGGAATTTCTCCACGTCCAGGAAGTCGGGGCTCTTCAGGTGCCCGTCCCGCTTCGGTATGCCCGTGGTCATCACCGAGGAACCTATGGTCACCTCGGCAGAAAGCGACGTCAGGTCCGGGGGGTCGAAATTTATCGTGCCGTTTATCCCGTTGAACTGCCCGTGGACGTCGGTCACCATGAAATGCCTCACCGCAAAGGCAGCCACCGTGTGGTCGGGGTCGATTATCCATCTGGCCATGTCGGACTCCGCAGAATTCATTTAGGGTATAAATGCCCTTTTAAGGGCCGGAAGGGCAATCGGACCGGGTCAAGCATTCACCCTATAGCCCGATGCCCTTCCGCCCCGTACTTGGCTGCCGGACCGGCAGCGTTCAGCTCTTTCAACTGCTTCACTTCCGGCATACCTTGCCGGGATTTTCCTTTGCGGCCTTCTTGAGCGCCTCCCAGAAGGATGCCTCTTTTCTCAGGGCCTCTTTGTCAAGGACCTTTTTCATCCCCCTCACCTCCTTTCCTTCCGGCTGTAAGACGGCGGAAGCCGCCATTACTAAAAACTATCACACAGTCCGGGGTCGCGCAACATGGAATCGGCAAGGAGGCAGAGCAATTTCATGCAACTCCGATTTAAGGTGGGAATGTCTTTGGCCCGCCTATTCCGGGATTTCCAGGACCTCTATCTCGAAGGTCAGGGTCTGGCCCGCCAGGGGGTGGTTGGCGTCGAGGGTGACGCTGTCTTCGGTCACTTCGGTTATCACGGCCTCGAGCACCCCGCCGTCGGGCTGACGGATGTTTACGAAAACGCCCTCCCTGGCCTCTATCATCGGGGGGAGCTTGGCCCTCTCCATCCTGCGAACGAGGTCCTCCCTGCGGGGGCCGTAGGCCTCCTCGGGGGGGATGCTCACGGTCTTCGTCTCGCCTGGGGCCATGCCGATGACGGCGTTTTCAAAGCCCTTTATGAGGCGTCCCTGCCCCAGGGTAAGCTCGAGGGGGCGGCCGCGCCCGCGGGAGGAGTCGAAGACCCTGCCGTCCTCGAATTTCCCGATGTAGTGCAACTTCACATTGTCTCCCTTGCCCGCCTTCCTCATCCAATACCTCCTTTCCCCGCAAAGATTATAGCAAAGACGCACTTCATGGACACAAGCGCCCGGGGGACAACGCAAAACGAGGTTTCCCCGCGAGCCCCGAAACCTCAGTGGTGGGGACAAAGCCCCGGCAGGGCGCGAAAGCCCCATGCATGGGCGTTTCCCGGGGTCAATAATCCGACCGACCGGCAGGGCCAGGGGGGCCAAGCCCCTGCCGGTTTTCCGCTAAGCTGGCCTTCCCAGGCCCTCGGCCCTGAGGGCCTCCTCGTCGGGGCCCCGGCCCGCGCAGCATCCGGCGAGCTTTCCGTCTATGGCCACGGCGGGCACTGAGCGCACGCCGAGGGCCTTCGCCCTCCTTGCCACTTCCGGTTCCTTCATGTCCAGGA
>JASFVA010000043.1:0-8943 GCA_050050055.1 Nitrospirota bacterium | reverse complement strand
CGCGGGGGGCAGGAAATGAAAGGCCCCCTCCCGCGCTGTGGGGGAGGGGGCCCGGGTGCGTCCGCCGAAGGCGGATCAGAAAACCTGTCGCCACTCGTAGGAGTCGAAGGTGTAGACCATGGGGCCCATGAGCATCCCTATTTTCCTGAGCTCGTCGGATATGCCCGGGGTGTAGTAGACGTCGGCGGCGTTTCCGCTTGCGGCGCTCTTCGTGCAGTCGCCGGCTTCCACGTCCGGGTCCGAAGGGTCCGGGTCGGTCAGGTAAACGTCGGTGCCCATGCAAAAGTAGTTGCCCACGAGGGCCCCCACTATGACGCCGGGGAAGTCGGTGCCGATGGTCCCGGAGGCGTAGAACCCCCCCATGTAGGTCCCCTGCGTATGGGTGGCCATCGCTATGTGCTGCTTCGTCATGACCGCCATGAGGTCGTCCTGGAGGAATTTCCTCGTGGGGTCGTCGAAGGTCAGGAAGTCCCTGTCCATGGTGATGTTGCCCGGGCTGTAAAGGATGCCCTTCCCCTGGTAGCTGATGTCGTTGTTCTCGGCCATGGTAAGGTGGCCGCAGCCCGTGATCTCCACCCTCCCGTCCACTATCAGGTTGGGCGTGGCGTTGCCGGAGCCGTCCTGGCCGTTCATGTCCCAGAAGAGGCAGCCGTTGTCGTCGTTGCATGTGCAGGTGGTGATGTCGTTCGCGTCGGTGCAGGCGTGGTCGCCCACCCTGAAGTCGGACGTCGCGCCCGGCTCGAAGGAGCAGCTCTTGGCGCTCATGTCCAGCTCGTAGGACATGGTGGTGATGTAGTCCTGGTAAGTGCATTCGCCCGGCACGGCGCAGGCCGAGGGGTCGAGGGTCTGCCCCTTGCGGTCTTTCTGCCCCTCGTAGTCGTCCTGGAGGGTGGGCAGCTGTATCTTGTCCCCCAGGTCGTAGCCGTCCGGCATCACGGTCTTTTCGGAGTGGATGCTCTTGTCCGGGTCTTTAACGTCGATCTCCTTGTTGGCGTATATCGCGTCCACGGGGGCCTTGTAGTAGAGGTTGCCGCCGGCGTCGATTATTTCCTTGATCCCGTCGCCGTCGGCGTCTATGTCGCCCGTCACGCCTATCTCGCCCTTGCCGGTGATCTCCACCTGGACGTTCTTGACCCTGAAGACGGCCTCGAGGGAATAGACGGGGTGGCCGTTGTGGTAGTAAGCAATCTCCGGGGCCAGCAGCCTGTCCCTTACGGCCGAGGCCAGTTCCTGATAGCCGTTCATGACCTTGGAGTTCCCGCTTATGGACATGTCGTTGGCGGCGCCGGTGCCCAGGATGTGGATTGGCCCAGCTACGTTTATGTTTCCGTTGATCGTGGCCGCCGCCGTGCCGCGCCCCCCGAAGAGGGCGTTTCGCCAGGCGTCTATCTTGTCGATCTCCACGTGGATCTCCACTATCTTCCTGGCCCCCGTTGAGTGCTCGGCGTAGCTCCGGATATAGAGCTCGTCGGGCTCGCCCGAGTCCCTGAGCATCAGGACCCTGTATTTCCCGTCCCCCAGGGTCCGGGCGCCCCCGTAGAGCCCCACGGCGCTGCCCGTGGAGCCGTCGATGTTGCCGTCGTCGGTGTAGGGGCTCCCGAACTGCGTGTCGATGCAGTCGGGCTTGGGCGTGCAGCCGAAGTCGCCGTAGGTCGCCGGGAGGGAATACCCTGTGGAGGCGGGGTTGTTCGGGTCCGTGGAGTTGCTGATGGCGTAGAAGGTGTCGTTGGACCAGTCGACGTCGCCGAACCAGGCGTCGAAGTCGTTCAGGGCGTCCATGAGGCCCCTTTCCATGCCGGCGTCGGCGAGGTTCAGGGCCTCGGCGGCCCGCCTCTCGTTGCCCGATATCTGGATGTCGAGCGTCGAGGTGGTGACCGAGGCGATCCCCACGACCGTAAGGGCCAGAAGGACCACCAGGGCTATCACCAGGGCTATGCCCGACTCGTCGCCTATGCGAAGCCTTTTGTCCATGACTCCTCCTTGAACCCTACGGGCACGAGCACGCCCCGGGGTTCTGGAATGGCTCGACAGCGCTGTCCGTATAGCCCGCCGCCGTCGCCGACATCTGCGTATTTATCAGATTGTCCGAGTTCGTAAAGTCGGTCGGCGTCCCGTCCTCCTCGTTGTCGCCGCAATAGATGCCGCTGGCGTTGGTGATGAGCGACCAGCTGTCGGTGACGAGCGAGCTGTCGCCCGTGGCCTGGAAGTTCGCGTTCGCGCCGCTTACCGGCGTTCCGTCGAGGTCCGTCACCGTCCCCTTGACGACGACCTTGTCCATGCCCGGGACGCCGGAGCTCACCTTGTCGTAGCAGGTCATGGAGATGTCCAGTATGGCGTTGCTCTCGTCCTCGTAGACGTTGGAGAAATCGCTCAGGTTCATCGCCTCGTCGAAGGCCAGGACCGTGAAGGACTTCGTGCCCGCGAGGGCGGTGACGTATTCGTAGCACACCTTCCCCGGCTCCGTGCAGTTGGGGGTGAGGTCCCTCACCTGGGCGAAGGGCCTGTCGCCGGGGGTGACCACGGCGAAGCTGTAGACGAAGAGCGAGTACCCGGCGGCCCCGTCGACGGGGTCCCAGGTGAGCCTCACCTTCGAGGACGAAAGGGTCTCGCCCGCAAGCACGGGGGCCGCCGGGGGCGTCGTGTCCGCCCCGCAGCCGACGAAGGAGTCGTTAATTATCCAGCCGTCGAGGTTGTTGAGGACGCTGTCCCAGGTGTCGAACCTGAACAGGAGCCTGGCCTCCTGGCCGTCGAAATCGGCCGCCGGAAGGCCCGAGAGGTCCAGGGCCGCCCGGTGGGGATGGTTGAAGTTGAAGGTCTGGGTGGCCGCGGCCCTGACGCTGCATGTCACTTCATCGCCCGTGCTGCAGCCCAGGTCGTCGTCGGCGTCGGAGGCCGGCGGGTCGAGGAGCCTCCAGGCCGGGGCGCTCGTGGAGTTTATGAAGACCATGTGGGTGTCGAAGACGCAGGCGTCCTTCGCCGTGCATTCAATCTCGGCCCTGCTGGTGAAGACCAGCTCGTTGCCCGCCGAGGTGTCAAGGGGGAACGCCGGCGAAAGGAGCGTGCCGTAGTTCCTCGCAGCGACGGCGGGGGAGAAGTCCGTGCCGTCGTTATACATGAAGGCGTCGTCGCCCAGGACCGGGTCTGCGGCCACGTGCCACTGGGGGTCGGGAAGCGTGTGGGTCCCCTTGACCGCCCAGCCGCCCGTTTCGCCCTCGAAGTCGTCGGAAAACCCCGATACTCCGATGGATTCCCTGTGGGCCGAATCGTCGGTCTCGTCGGAGTAAAAGACGGTTATGGTGTCGGCGCTCCCTATTCTGAGGACTCCGTCGTCCGTCGAGCCGCCGGCCGATACGCTCGTGCGGACGCTGCCGTTATAGAGGCCGCTTCCGCCCGCGAGGGTCAGGGTCTCGGAGTCCCTCGTCGTGCCGTCGGGCGCGACGCTGTTAACGACCGCCGCCACCGAGGGGCTGAGGTCGGCGTCGCAGTCGTCTATCTGGAAGTAGACGGTTTCGGAGTCCGCCGCCGAGCAGTCCGTGGATATGGAGTCCTTCACGCCGGTGAAGGTGCTCTCCGTGAACGTGATGTCCACGTTCGGGGCTATGACCTCCACGAGGTTCGCCGCGTCGCTCGTGTAGAGGGCGTCCTCGTACAGCGTGTCGTAGGTCCCCTCCTCGGAGTCGTATCTCACCCAGGCCTTGGCCCTGACTTTCAGGAAGTCCCCCACGTCGGGCGGGAAGGGCGCGCTGCCGGCGTCGTTGAGGCCCAGGAGCTTCTGCTCCGCCCACCCCACGCCGGAAAAGACGGTCTTCGACGTGCCGGCGTCCTCCCAGCTTCCGTTGAAGTTGGAGCCCTCGACGCAGGCGATGGGGTCCTGGCCGCAGTTTACCACCTCGAACTGGAATTTAGTGTCCACCGGCCAGGGCTCGCAGGTGGCGTTGTCCCGCACTGTGGCCCTCACCGTCGTGGTGGGGTTGTCCGGGTCGCTGAGGCGGCCGCAGCCCCTGGCCACCCGGTGCGGGGGTACCGAGGTGCGCGTTACGTCGAGGCCCGGCATTGGGCACTGGCCGAGGTTGACGGCGGCGGTCTCCGAGAAGCCGGCGCTGTGGCTGATCAGAATTTCGGTGTCTATGTTTCCGTCTCCGCAGGAGGCGGGCGTGTTGTAGACGGCCTTGTATTCGGCGCCCCCCTCCGTGACGACGTCGGTATAGGTGGTCCCTCTGTCGGGGGAAAGAGAGCTGCCGAGGTTCCCCTCCTCGCCGGTCAGGGCGTTGCCGCAATCGTCCACCACCTTGAAGGTCACCGAGTCGGTGGTGTTGGGGCATTCGTTGAGCGTGAGGCTGAAGGGGGAGGATACCTGCTCGAAGGCCGTGGGAGCGTCGGCCTGCAGCGTGACGGTCGCCGTCTCCGTCCGGTTGCTGGCGTTCATTATGCCCGGGGCCTCCACCTGGAGCGTCACGGTGCGCGCCACGTCGCCGGTGTTGTACACGGCGGTGTAAAGCCCGTCTCCCATGTCGGCGGCCGCCCCCGTCGTGCCCCAGTCGGGGTCGCCGGTGACGATGTTTCCGCCGGAGTCGAGGACGTCGAAGTTCACGGTCTTCCCGGGGATGCCGTTTCCGCAGTTGTCCGCCACGGTGGCGTTCATCACCGCCTGCTGTGTGCTCTGGCAGGAGTTGAGCACGCCCGGGTACACTTCCAGTCCCGACTCGAACTTGTAGGGCTGCCCCGCGGCGACCGAAATGGACCTGGAGGTCGTGATGTCGTAGGTGCAGTCCGTGGGCCTCCAGACCGCCACCATCTCGATGCCGGTGCCCGAGGGCAGGCTCGAGGGGTCGGTGGCGTTGACCATCGCGGTCCCCTCGGTGGCGGCGTCCTTGCAGTCGGTGACCGAGGCGGGGTCGGCAATCGTGAGTAACGCCGTGTTGTCGACCTGCGTGACGTTGGTCCCGGTGATCTTAACCGGCTGGGGCTCCCGGGGGAATATCTTGACGCTCCCCCCCATGGCCTGGCCCTTGAGGTCGCAGAGGTATATGCTTATGTTGGCCTGATTCCCCGGCGGGTCGCAGAAGGCCACTTCCTTGGGCGCGAGGTCGAAGTACAGCACGCCGCAGCCCTTGCCCGCCGTCTGGGGGATGTTCCGGAGCTCCACGCTGCTCGTGATGGTCTGCTTGGCCTTGGTGGTCGTGCCCGGCCTGGGCCTCGCGGTCTCGCCGGTGAGGGAGATGCTGACGCGCCGCACTTCGATGGCGCTCGTGGCGTTTACGTTGAGCATGCCGTTTCCGGACCTGTCGAAGCACTCGAAAGCGACGTCCGTGATGTGTTCGGCCAGGGTGGTCTGCCCGGTGTCGGAGGAGTCCCTGACGAGGGCGTTCCCTATGGCGGAGTACGTAAGCGTCTCCGACCCTATGCTAAGGGCGATGGCCGTGTTGCAGAGGCCCGAGGTGTCCACGATGCCTTCGGCCTGCAGCAGGTCGCCCGTCATGACGTTCATTGCCGCCTTGAGGTTCTGCCCCCTCTCGGCGATGCGCGTGCGCCACGTGCTCGTCTGCATCTGGCTTATGAATATGGAATAGATGAGGCCTATGACGATGCTCAGCACCGCTATGACCACCATGAGCTCGACTAGAGTCACGCCCTTCGAGTTATTAGGCTTAGAAGAAGTCACTGTCTTTCCTCGCTACCAGGGTCCTGATGCTTATGCTCCGGGTCCGGCCCATCTCCTTCCAAAGGACTATCACGTTTACGTCCTTCATCAGCGTGGTCCCGTCCGGGGCCCCTGCGGGCAGGTTCCTGACGTTGACAATTCTCACGTAGTCCCAGGTGTCCTCGTCGCTTATGTTGTCGTCGCAATCGCCGGGGTCCCGCTGGAAGCAGACCTGGTCGAACCGGTTGCCCGCCACGTCCTCCTTGAGGACCTCCACCGAGTCGTAGGCGATGGCGGCGATGTCGGCGGTGGAGTTCACGAGCGGCGCCATCAGGGCGTCGGTGTCGTTGCCGGTGTTTTCGTTCTCCAGCAGCTTGTAGGCGTTGATGGAGCTGGCGTCGGAGGTGACCGTGTTGTTCGTGGCCACGAAGACGCCGGGCACCTTGACCCATTCTATCGTCTCGCGGGCCAGGTTGGTGGCGGTGCTGAAATTCTTCGAGGATATCGTCCCCTGCATGGAAACTATCTGCAGCTGGGCCAGGGCCAGGAGGCCCACGGCAAGTATGGTCATGGCTATCATGAGTTCGGTGAGGGAAAACCCGCCCTGGCCCAATGTCTTGCCCATCACTCGACCTCCTGCCACTGAGAGCCGTCCCGGCAGCCGGGGTCCGCCGTTATGCCGGAGGCGTTCCTCCAGATTTCCGTCCTCCCCACCACGGGGTCCACGGTCACCCTGCGGTAGGTGTAGCGGTCGTCCCAGTCGTCGCCGGCGTCGCCCATCTCGGCCTTGAAGCAAACCACGCCGTTTACCAGCGCGCCGCCGGAGTCCGTGATGCGCTTCACCAGGCCGGAAGGGGGCTCGAAGGTGACGGCCGACAAGGTGGCGGCGCTGAAGCGGACCTCGTAGACGTCGACGAACCTGTGGAGCTCCACCTCGGCTTCGTCATGGGCGCCCGGCCTGCCGCTGTCGAGGATGAGGTAGCCGTCGGCGCCCTCGTCGGCGCAGTCGCCGTCGTTGTCGGTGTCCAGGCAGGCGAGGTAGGAGTCTTCCTGCCCCTCGGCCGTGCCGGGGGTGTTCGAAAAGACAACGGTCACGGGCTGGTTGCGGGCCACGGCGATCAGCGGCGCGGCCCTGAGCCTCGTGGAGAGCTCGTCGGAGGCCGCGCTGAGCCTCTGCTTCGCAAGCGTCCCGCCCATCATGTTCACCCCCACGGCAACCAGGATTCCTATTATCGCGAGGACCACGAGAAGCTCCACGAGGGTCACGCCGTAAGGGTTGTCCGCCATGCCTTTCATGCCCCCTTCCATGCAAGCTCCATACCATGCCTTTTTCTGGACAACTCCCCGGATTATAAAGATAAATTGTTCCGCGGGGATGTGTAGCCGCCTTCACAACCATGTAGCCGGCTACACAATCCGGCCCCGCAAACGGCCCCCGCCCCATGTGATAGAATAGCCGTGTGAAGCTCCGCATGCCATACGAATCCCTGGTGGGAAAGCTCATAGTGGCCACCGGCGTGATGCTCTTCGCCGGCAGCCTGCTCTTCGGCTACATATTCTTCAAGTACAACGAGGAGCTCATGATGAACAACCTCCAGCGCCACGGCCGCTCCTCGGCGGACCTGGTGAGGAGGGCGATACACTACGGCATGCTCACCGCCCAGTACACGGCGATGCAGCAGACCCTCCAGGGCCTGGCCGACTCCGAGGATATCCGGGACATAAAGGTGTTCGACACCGAAAGAAAGGTGGTCTTCGCCTCCGACCCCGCCGAGCGGGGGACGAAGGTCCGCCCCTCGGCGGCGGTGAGGACGTCCGTCTCCGGGGGAGAGCCCGCGCCGGTCACCACCACGGACGAGAGGGGCGTGATATTGGTGAGCTTCTTCCTCCCCATCCTCAACGAGCCCTCCTGCTACACCGGGGCCTGCCACGTGCACACGGCCGAGGAGCGCGTCCTGGGGGTGCTCGAGACGAGCTTTTCCACCACCCCCATCGAGACCACGCGCCAGCAGATGTTCAGGGGCACCCTGCTCTTTGGCGCCCTGGCCGTGGTGTCGGCCTCGGTCATCCTCATCCTAATCTTCTACAGGTTCGTCCTGACGCCCGTGGGAGAGCTCGAGGAGGGCATGAACAGGCTCGCCCGGGGCGACTTCGACACGCCCATCAAGATAAAGTCCAACGACGAGATGGGCCTCCTGGCCGAGACCTTCAACTCCATGGCCGGAGACATCAAGCGCTACCGCGAGAACATGGAGAACTGGACCCGGAGCCTCCAGGAGGAGGTGGACAAGAAGACCACGGAGATCGTTAACGCCCAGGAGCAGATAATAAACGCCGAGAAGCTCGCCTCCCTGGGGCGCATGGCCGCCGGCGTGGCCCACGAGCTCAACAGCCCCCTCACGGGCATCCTCACCTTCGCCCACCTCCTCAGGGAGCGCACCCCTCCCGACCGCAAGCAGGACCTCGAGGACGTGGAGCTCATCATCGAGCAGGCCGAGCGCTGCAGCAAGATAATAAAAGGTATGCTCGGCTTCGCCAGGAAGGGCGTCTCCGAGATAGTGGAGACGGACGTCAACGCCCTCCTGGAGGAGACGGTGGGCATGGTGAAGAACCAGATGAAGTTCCACAACGTCCAGATAGACATGGACCTCGCCGGGGAAGTCCCCCCCGTGAGCATAGACCCGAACCAGCTCCAGCAGGTCTTCCTCAACCTCCTCACCAACGCCGCCGACGCCATGAACGACACGGGCTACATACGCATAGCCACCCGGACCCTCGGCCCCGGGGCCGAGCGCCAGGTGGAGACGGAGTTCACCGACACGGGCCCGGGCATCTACCCCAACAACCTCGACAAGATCTTCGAGCCCTTCTTCACCACCAAGCCCGTGGGCAAGGGCACGGGGCTGGGGCTGCCCGTGAGCTACGGCATCGTGAAGAAGCACGGCGGGGACATAATAGTGAAGAGCAAGGTGGGCCGGGGGACGAGCTTCTTCGTGCGCCTGCCGGCCTGCAAGGAGGAGGAATGAGCGCCGACATACTGGTCATCGACGACGAGGAGATAGTCAGGCGCAGCTGCCAAAGGACGCTGGCCCCCCTGGGCTACCGGGTGGTTACCGAGGAGTTCTGCGTGGACGGCCTCGAGAGGCTCAAGGAGAGGCACTTCGACCTGGTGCTCACGGACCTGAAGATGCCCCACATGGACGGCCTGGAGCTGGCGGCCCACATCTCGGCCAAGTACCCCGGCACGAAGGTCATACTCTTCACGGGCTACACCACCGACGAGACCATCGAGCTGGCCCTCA
>JASFVA010000042.1:0-8957 GCA_050050055.1 Nitrospirota bacterium | reverse complement strand
GCCCGCTAACCGCGGAAAGCGAAAAGTGCCAGGCGATCCTGAGCGCGGCGACGGGGTTCCGCCCATACCACGCGAGGGCGCCCGGGAGGGCCTCGAAGGCCGCCCTCCTCAGGGCCGCCCCCAGGGCTCCGCCGGGCCCCTGGATTAGCCACATGAACGCCCCGGCCCCCTTGCGGTAGAACCAGTCCGTGTCGAGACTTATGGTATCGGTGCGCTGGAGATACTTCAGAAGCACGAAGAACGCAAGGGCGGAATAAAGCAGGAGCTGGAGCTGGCCGAGCACATGTCCTGCCGTGTATGGCTCGAACCCGGTTTCGTACGGCAGAATCCTGTAAAGCGATTCCGGGAAGACCCCTATGAATATGCACAGGAAAGCCAGGAACCCCATTGCCACGAGCATGTTTAGGGGGGCCTCCTTCGGTCTGAGCCCCGAGTCCTTAGCGAAGAACACAAACCATGGGAACTTGATTCCGGCATGAAGAAACACGCCGGCAGAAGCCAGCATAAGGAGATGCCATATGGCCGTCATGTGTCCTTCTCCTGCGGCTGCTATTATCATTGACTTACTCACGAAGCCCCCGGTGAGGGGGAAGGCCGAGATCGAGGCAGCCCCGACCAGGCAGAAGACCAACGTCACTGGCATGGTTCTGTACAACCCTCCGAGTTCAGTGCACTTGCTACGGCCTGTCATGTATAACACCGCTCCCGCAGACATCATCAGCAGGGCCTTGTAAAGTATATGCGCGAAGGCATGCGAGGCGGAACCGTTCAAGGACAGCTCGGTTCCTATGCCTATGCCCGCCACCATGAAGCCCACCTGGTTGATAATGCTGTAGGCCAAAACCCTGCGCATGTCGTTTTCGAGTATGGCGTAGACAATTCCGTATATCGTCATTATCGTTCCCGCCCAGATCAGCACCTCCTCGCCCGGGAAGGCCCGCGCCAGGACGTACACGGCCGTCTTGCTCGTAAAAGCGCTCAGAAACACCGCCCCGGTCACTGTCGCTTCGGGATAGGAGTCCGACAGCCAGGCGGAAAGCGGTGGTACGGCCGCGTTCAGGGCGAACCCCAGGAGGATGAGCCAGGAAGCAAGGCCGTCGAGCCCCACGTGCCCGAAAGCAATGTTCCCGGTTTCGGCCACCCTGATGACGATTCCGCACAGAAGGAGCATGCCCCCCAGGGCGTGCACCACGAAGTACCTGAGGCCAGCCGCCTTGGAGGCCTCTGAGCGACGGGCCCAAATAAGCCAGGCGGAGGTAAGGGCCATGATCTCCCAGAACACGAAAAGGCTGATATAGTCTCCGGAGAACACCACACCAAGGGAGCTTCCAATGTAGGAAAAGGCTGCTACGTGCTGTCCGGTGTCCTCGAGGTGGAGAGCGAAGACGTTTCCAGCGAAGCCCATTATGACAAAAATGTATCCAAAGACCATGCTCAGCCGGTCCACCTGCCCGAGGACGACCGAATGACCAAGGAAGCTCACCGAGTAAGCCGTTCCTTCGGGCATGTTGAGGAGGTTCTGGAAGGCGATAACCGGCACCATAAGGAGAGCGGCCTGCCTGAGTCTGCCCTTGAGCACGCCAGCCAGCAGGGCTCCGGCGAAAAATATGAATGCGGGCGGCACCCAGCTATTCATCGTAGTAGTCCTCCCCCTTCTGCAGCCAGAACTTGCCGAGAACCTTTGACACCGCCACTATGACGGCGCAGGAGAGGAAGCCGTAGAAGGCATAGAACCCCGCAATCCCCTCCCAGGGGAAATGAGGATGGCCCGTGACAAAAAAGTCCAGGGCCACCAGAAGGAGCAGCGCCATAAAGAAAACCTTCCTGATCGCGGACTTCACCTCGGGCCTATCGAAAAATCCCTTCCGGCTTTTTCTCATCTGGGCAAGCCTCCTCCCACCGACTGCGAGACCACCATTTCCGCAAGCTCAAGAAGCTCCCCCGGCCTGAAAAAAAGCACCACGGCCCCTATAGCCGTGAGCACGAGCGGCACCAGCATCAACGCGGGAGCTTCCTTCACCTCTCCTCCATCGCCTTCCCTGAAAAAGGCCCTGTAGACTATGGGCATGAAATAGCACGCGTTCAGGACAGTGCTGGCGGCCAGGACGGCGAGGACCGGAAGCATGCCGGCCTCCACAGAGCCAAGGGCGAGGTGCCACTTGCTTACGAAGCCGGCAAGGGGGGGCATCCCGATCATCGATATGGACCCCAGGGCGAAGGCCCCCATCGTAAGGGGCATCCTCCGGCCTATGCCGTCGAGCTCGCTAATGTTGGTCTTGTGGGCCGCCACGTATATCGCCCCGGCCACGAAGAAAAGCGTTATCTTCGAAAAGGCGTGCATGGCGATGTGCACCACGCTGCCAGTCACGCCGGAGGGGCTAAGAAGCGCCACCCCCAGCACGATGTAGGAGAGCTGGCTTATCGTGGAGTAGGCGAGCCGCAGTTTGAGGTTGTCCTGCTTGAGGGCGATTACCGAGGCCGCGATAATCGTGAAAGAGGCGAACCACGCCAGGGCCGCGCCCAGGCCTATCTCAGCGAGGAGGTCGACCCCGAAAACGTAAAGCACCAGCCTTATCACCACGAAGACCCCGGCCTTCACCACGGCCACGGCGTGAAGAAGGGCGCTCACCGGCGTGGGCGCGACCATCGCCGCGGGAAGCCACGAATGCAGGGGCATCAGGGCCGCCTTGGCTGTGCCCGCCACGAAGAGAACGAACAGGGCCGCCACGAAGGCCCCCGACGCCTCGCCCCGGAGTATCCCGCCTGGCGAGAAGTCCAGGGTGCCGGTCTTCCAGTAGGTAAGGATGACCGCCATCAGAAGGAACGAAAGCGAGGTGCCCAGCAGATAAGTTAGGTACCTTCTGGCCCCCGCCATGGCCTCGGGGGTCTCCTTGTGGGCCACCAGGGGAAAGGTGCTAAGGGTGAGCACCTCGTAGAAGACGAACATCGTAAGGAGGTTGGCCGAAAAGGCCACGCCCATAGCCGCCGAAAGGGCGACGGCGAAGAAAGAGAAATACCGCGTCTGGGCGTGCTCCTCGAGGGACCTCACGTATCCAATCGAATAAACGGACGTGATTATCCAGAGGAAAGACGCCGTAAGGGCGAAGAACATCCCCAGGGCGTCGGCCCTGAAGGAAATCTCGAGCCCGGGCGCTATCGAGGCGGCGATGAACTCATAGGACTTTCCCTCGAGCACCCCGGGGAGCATGGAGGCCACCACGGCGAACATCGTCAGAGAGGCCAGCATCGTCCAGGCCTCCCTCACGTTGGGGCTCCTCGCAGAAAGCCTTATCAGCGCCGAAGCCGCAAGAGGGACCAATACGGCGTAAAACGGAAGGGGCGAGGCCATCGCTTCCATCACATCCTCCCCAGGAGCATCCCCGCAGCCTTGTAGGCTACCGAGTAGGGCCCGGAGGCGAACACCCCGAAGTAGACGCAGAGGCCCGCCATGAGCCCCGCCGGTACAACCAGGCCCGCCGGCTCGCCCACAGGCCCCTCATCCTCAGCCTCGGCGAAGTATATCCTCTCTATCACCCGCCAGAAATAGACCGCCGTGAGAAGCGAGCTCAGGAGTATCACGGGCACGACGTACCACATGCCCGCCTCCAGGGCCCCCACCGAGAGGTACCACTTGCTCACAAAACCGACGGTGAGGGGGACCCCTATCATGGAGAGGGCCGCGACGGTGAAGGCGGCCATCGTAAAGGGCATCCTCCGGCCCAGGCCCCTGAGGTCCTCTATGTTCTTCCTACCGGTGGAATAGAGGATTATGCCGGCGGTCATGAAGAGAGCACCCTTCATAAGGGCGTGGTTGAGGATGTGAAGGAGGCTTCCGGCCATGGCCGTCTGCCCGGCGACGGCCGCGCCTATCACGATGTAGCCTATCTGCCCCACGCTGGAGTACGCCAGCATGCGCCTGATGTCGCTCTGCGCGATGGCCAGCACAGAGCCGGCCACTATAGCCACCGCCGAGACCACGAGGAGTATCTTTGTGAAGGGCACCACCTCCATGTCGAACCTGACGTTGAAGACCGTGAACATCGTCCTAAGAAGCGCGTAGGCGCCCACCTTGGTGCCCGTCGCCGCGAGCATGGCGCTGACCGAAGACGGGGCGTTGGCGTAGGCGTTGGGCATCCAGATGTGAAGGGGGAAAAGGGCCACCTTGATGCTCAGGCCCACCGTTAGGAAGGTGAAGGCAGTCAGGACGACCCTGGAATCATAGAGTTCCGGGAGCCGCTGGGCCAGGTCGGCCATGTTCAGGGTGCCGGTCACCATGTAGAGGTGCCCTATGCCCAGGAGTATGAAGGTGGCCGCCACGGTTCCGAGCACCAGGTAGTTGAAGCTGGCCGTCAGGGCCTCCCTGCTCCGGCCCGTGGCTATCAGGGCGTAGCCCGAAAGGGAGCTTATCTCTATGAAGACGTAGAGGTTGAACACGTCGCCCGTTATCACGATGCCCAGGAGCCCCGTCACGAGGAGCATGAAAACACAGTAGAAGAAGTTCGTCCTCTCACCGGGTATGTCGGCCTCCACGGACTTGCGGGCGTAGACGGAGACGACCAGGGCGATGAAAGACACCACCACGAGAACGAACCCGTTGAGGTAGTCCACCACGTACTCTATGCCCCAGGGGGGCTGCCAGCCCCCGAGCCAGTAGTGTATCTCGCCCACAGAAAGCACCCTTCGGAGGAGTGTGAGCGTAAGGGCGAAAGAGGCCGCGCAGGCCCCCACCGCCGTGGCCCAGGCCAGGGTCCTCCCGGCCCTGCCCACAATCGGTATCAGCACCGCCGCAAGGAGAGGCACCACGACGACCAGCACCGGCAGATGCCCGGAGAGGTTCATTCACTGGCCTCCCGGGCGGCCTTCTTCTTGAGCTCTATTATCTTGTCCTCCTCTATCGTGCCGAACTCCCTGTAGATGTTGGATATGAGCGCGAAGGCGACGGCGGTTGTGCTGACCGACACCACTATGGCCGTCAGAATGAGGACGTGGGGCAGGGGGTTTTCGTATCTCGCGGCACCCTCCCACACTATGGGGGCCGTCCCCCCCTCGACTTTGCCTATGGAAATATAGAAAAGGAACACGGCGGTCTGGAATATGTTCATGCCGATGACCTTCTTTATTAGGTTATTGCCGGCAATCATGGCGTAGAAGCCGATCATCATCAGGGTGATGTATATCCAGTAGTTGTATTTGGCCAGGACGAACTCCATCAGCCCTTCTCCTCCCCGCGGCGGGGTTCCTTCCGGCGGGACATCTCGAAATATATGGTGGACATCACCGCCGCCACGGTCATGCCCACGCCTATCTCTATGGCCAGTATCCCTATGTGGCTGGCGTAGTGGGGCTCGCCGATGGGGAGCACGTCGTATTCGAGGTAGCTGCCGCCGAAGAAGATGCAGGCCAGGCCCACCAGCGCGTAAATGAGAAGCCCCGAGGAGTTGTAGACGTCGCCCGCGGCCTGGGCGAACCTCTTTCGGGCGGCCCTGCGGCCGAATATTATGGCGTAGAGTATGATGCTCGCGCCCAGTATCACGCCTCCCTGGAACCCACCCCCGGGGCTAGAGTCGCCGTGCATTATCACGTAGAGGCCGAAAAGCTGTATGAACGGCACCATCACCCTGGCCACCACGCGCCTTATGATGTTTTCCGCAAGCATCAGCCCTTCCTCCTCCACCGCCTTATAAGGAGTATCACGCTGGAGCCGGCCGTGAATATCACGGTGGTCTCGCCGAGAGTGTCGTAGCCCCTGTAGCTTGCCAGCACCGCCGTGACCATGTTGGCCACCCCGGCCTCTTCCTCGGAGTGCTCAATGTAGCGGGGGGCGACGTGCCGTTGGGCCGGGGCCTCGGGGTCGCCGAAGGCCGGCATGTCGAGCGTTCCGTACATGAGCACCGCCCCCGTGAGGACGACCATCAAGAGCCCCGCAAACCTCTTCCCCCTCGACACCGGCCGCCCCTCGAGCCTTCTCGTCCGGCTGAGGGCGGCGATGAGGAGCACGGTGGTGACCCCGGCTCCCACGGCGGCCTCGGTGAAGGCCACGTCCACGGCGTTGAGGCTCATCCAGACCACCGCCATAATGAGGCTGTAGGCCGAAAGCATTATTCCGGCGGCGAGGAGGTCTCCCATGAACACGGCCGCCGTGGCCGTGAGCACCAGGAACATGAGCAAGAGGAAATCCATCATCGTCTCTCGTCCCCCTTCCCCCAGGGCTTCAGACCCGAGATATACGCGGCCTTGGCCAGGGCGTGGGTGGCGGTGGGGTTCACGATGAGTATGAAGACCATTATCAGGAGAAGCTTCGCGCTTATGAAATTCAACCCCTCGTGCACCATCAGGCCCATAAGGATGAGGGCATGGCCCAGGGTGTCGCTCTTTCCCGCCGGATGCATGCGCGAGTAGAAGTCGGGAAACCTCACGATTCCCAGGGCCGAGACGAAGACGAAGAAGCACCCTCCCGCGAGGAAAACTGCCGTTATGACGGTTCTGAGGGCGTCCATCAGCCGAGCCTCCGCGACTCCTGGTACCTGAGTATCGCCATCGTGGCGATGAAGTTTATGAGGGCGTATACGAGGGCGATGTCGAGGAAATGGGGACGGCCGTACACGTAGCCCAGTAGAGCGATGAGGATGACCGTCTTGGTGCCGATTACGTTAACGGCCAGCACGCGATCGTAAATGGTCGGCCCTTTGTAAGCCCTGTACAGGGTGAAAAGGGCCGCGAGGATTACGGCTAAGGCCGCCGCCTCAAACATCCCCGCCCTCGATGGACTCGACGCGCCCGGCCATCTCGCCGCTTTCCAGAACTTCGGCGGAGTCAGGGGCTATGACGTGCACCATGAACTCCCCCTCGTGGCTTGCGGCCACGGTGACGGTGCCGGGGGTGAGGGTGATGGAATTGGCGAAGGTCACGATTCCCAGCTCGCTCCTGAGGTTTGTACTTACGTGGATTATCTTCGGGTCTATGGGCATGCGGGGGTGGAGCGTGCGGAGGGTCACGTCCACGTTGGCCTTGAAGATCTCGTAGAAAAGCCAGGGCAGGTAGGCCATGAACCTCCCGAACTTCCTGAAGCCGCGTCCTATCCTCGACTCCTCCCCGATCAGCAGGTCGTGGGAGAAATAGGCCACGAGGAGGCTGCACACCAGGCCGGAGAAAAGGTGAAAAAAGTCGAAATACCCCGAAAGGAGGACCCAGAAGACATACATTATCGCGGCTGTCACGATGAAACTCGCCATTTCCTCTCCCTGCCGGCCCGGAAGGCCAAATAAAATATTATACATGGAAACGGTTTTCCCCTCACCCCTTCCCCGTTCCCGCTCAAATACGCCGATAAAATGTGTTAAATTATCCCTATGAGCGAAATCACCGTATACGACACCACCCTGAGGGACGGGGCCCAGGCCGAGGATGTATCCTTCTCGGTGGAGGACATGCTCCGCATCACGGAAAAGCTCGACGAGCTCGGGGTGCACTATGTGGAGGGCGGATTCCCTGGGGCGACCCCGAGGGACGCGGAGTATTTCAAGCGGGCTGCGAAGCTCAACCTTGCAAACACGAGGGTGGTGGCCTTCGGGAGCACGCACCACCCCGGCAAGAGTCCCGACAGCGACAAGACCGTGAAGGCCCTCGTGGAGGCCGGAACCGGCGCGGCCACCATCTTCGGAAAGACCTGGGACTTCCACGTGAAGGCGGCCCTGAAGGTAACCCTGGCCCAGAACCTCAAGCTCATCCACAACACCGTCAAATACCTGAAGAAGCATCTGGACACCGTGTTCTTCGACGCCGAGCACTTCTTCGACGGCTACAGGCATAACCCCGAGTACGCCATGAAGTGCCTGAAGGCGGCCGAGGAGGCGGGCGCCGACTGCCTCGTCCTCTGCGACACGAACGGCGGGAGCATCCCCGACCTGGCGGCCGAGGTGACCAGGGCCGTGGTAAAGGCTGCAAAGGCCCCCGTGGGCATCCACGCCCACAACGACTCGGACTGCGCCGTGGCCAATACCCTCATGGCCGTGAAGGCCGGGGCGGTGCACGTGCAGGGCACGATAAACGGCCTCGGAGAGCGTTGCGGCAACGCCAACCTCTGCTCCGCCGTGGCCGACCTGGAACTTAAGCTCGGCCTCAAGTGCCTGCCGGGCGGGAACCTGAGGATGCTGAGGGACGTCTCCCGGTTCGTTAACGAGCTCGCAAACCTCAGCCACAACCGCAAGCAGGCCTTCGTCGGCGAGAGCGCCTTCGCCCACAAGGCGGGCATGCACGTGAGCGCCGTCGTCAAGAGCCCCGAAACGTACGAGCACGTGGACCCCGTGCTGGTCGGTAACGCCCGGCGGGTCCTCGTCTCGGACCTGGCGGGCCAGAGCAACATCCTCAGGAAGGCCGAGGAGTTCGGCCTCAAGCTCGGCTCCAAGAGCCCAGAGGTCCGGAAGATAGTGGCCCAGCTCAAGGAACTGGAAAGCCAAGGCTTCCAGTTCGAGGGGGCCGAGGGCTCCTTCGAGCTGCTCATGAAGAAGGCCCTGGGGCTCCACAAGAGGTTTTTCAAGCTCATCGGCTTCCGCGTGATAGACGAAAAGCGGAAAGAGGGAGAGAAACCGCTGAGCGAGGCCACCATCATGCTGAAGGTGGACGGAAAGACCGAGCACACCGCGGCCACGGGAAACGGCCCGGTGAACGCCCTGGACGCTGCCCTCAGGAAGGCCCTGGAGGTCTTCTACCCCGAGCTCAAGGAAGTGAGGCTCCTGGACTACAAGGTCCGCGTGCTCACCGCGGGGAAGGGAACGGCGGCGCGGGTCCGGGTGCTCATCGAGTCCGGTGACGGCGCCATGAAATGGGGCACCGTGGGCGTGTCGGAGAACATCATCGAGGCCTCCTACCAAGCCCTCGTGGATTCCATCGAGTACAAGCTGCTCAAGTACGAGGCCGCCCAGGCTTAGCGGCCCCCTTCGCGCTCGCCTCCCGGCGGG
>JASFVA010000041.1:0-8981 GCA_050050055.1 Nitrospirota bacterium | reverse complement strand
CTCCCTGTATTTCTTAACGTCGAGCTGAAAAAGGGCCCCGAAGGAGCCTATGTCCGTGAGGACCTCTGGCCTGAAAGTCTTCTTCACCACGGGCGCGATGGCGTCCACCAGCCGCTCGCCCTCGGCGATGTCCACCCCGGCCTTCTTGTACGTAAATTCCGGCATCTTCCTCCCCCAGTGCAAGGTCTATATTTTACACACAACGGCACGCCCGAGGGCAAGCTCTTTTTTGCTAAAATAATCCATGCCTGTGATTCTCGTCACAAACGACGACGGCGTCCATTCCGACGGTCTGAGGGCTCTCTACGAGGCCGTGAAGGGGCTGGCCCGGACCTTCGTGGTGGCGCCGGACAGGGAGAGGTCCGCGGCGGCCCATTCCCTTACCATCCACAAGCCCCTGAAGGTCCAGGAAATCCGCGACGACATCTTCAGCGTCACCGGCACCCCCACGGATTGCGTGGCCGTGGGGGTGGAAAAGATACTTCCCCGCCGACCGGACCTGGTGCTTTCGGGCATAAACCACGGCCCCAACCTCGGCGACGACCTGACCTATTCGGGCACCGTCTCGGCGGCCCTGGAGGGCACCATAATGACCATACCCTCCCTGGCCGTCTCGCTGGCCGTGGAAAACAGCGGGGTGCCCCGCTTCGAGACCGCCGCGCACATAGCCGCCAAGGTCGCCGAGTACGTCCTGGAGCACTCCCTGCCCTTCGACACGCTTCTTAACGTGAACGTGCCGAACGTCCGGACCGAAGAGCTCAAGGGAATCAGGTTCACCCGCCAGGGCAAGCGCATCTACGAGGGCTCCATCCAGGAAACCTACTCGCCCTGGGGCGAGAAATACTTCTGGATAGGCGGCGGCACGCCCCGCTGGGAGCACGGCGAGGACACCGACATAACGGCGGTGAAGGAGGGCTACGTCTCGATAACCCCCCTCCACCCCGACTTCACGAACTACAAGGCCATCGAATTTCTCAAGAACAGGCCAGGGCCTTGGAATACGAAGAGCTGAGAAAGCAGATGGTCGAGCGGCAGATCGTGGCGCGCGGCGTGGAGGACGGCCGCGTGCTCGACGCCATGGCCAGGGTCCCCAGGCATCTCTTCATAGGCGAGGCCCAGCGCCCGGGGGCCTACGACGACATGGCCATGGCCATAGAGCAGGGGCAGACCATCTCGCAGCCCTTCATCGTGGCCAGCATGACGGAGCTCCTCCGGCTCGAGGGGGACGAGAGGGTCCTGGAGATAGGCACGGGCTCGGGGTACCAGACGGCGATTCTCGCAGAGCTGGCCCGCGAGGTCTTTACCGTCGAGCGCCACGGGAACCTGTCGGCCAGGGCCCAGAACGTCCTGCGCCTCCTCAACTACGAAAACATTCGCTTCACCGTGGGCGACGGCACTCTCGGATGGCAGGAGAAAGCCCCCTTCGACAGGATACTGGTCACCGCCGCAATGCCCGCCATACCCGAGGCCTACAGGGAGCAGCTAAAAGAAGGAGGCGTCATCGTGGCCCCCGTGGGGGACAGGCTCTCGCAGGTCCTTGCCCGGGCCTTCAAACGAAACGGCGAACTCGTCATGGAGGACCACATCCCCTGTGTATTCGTGCCCCTGGTCGGAGAGTACGGGTTCAGGGATTAGCTCTTTCCGGCTGACGGAGGAGGCAAGTTTCCTGAACCTCCATCGTGCGGCGGGCGGGGCCGCCTTATGAAGTGGTAAGCTGGAGGCGCTGGATGGCCCTGGCCCTGCCGGTCTGCTCATCGATGTCCACCAGCACCGCCGAAAACAGCGTCGGGCCCTTTGCGACCTCGAACCTCGTGGGCACCTGGTGGAGGAACCTCTCCAGGACCTGCTCGTTCTTGACCCCTATGGTGGAGTCCCTGGGGCCGGTCATGCCCACGTCGGTTATGTAGGCCGTGCCCCGGTTGAGGAGCCTCTCGTCGGCGGTCTGCACGTGGGTATGGGTGCCTATCACCGCGCTTACCCTTCCGTCGAGGTACCAGCCCATGGCTATCTTTTCCGAGGTAGCCTCGGCGTGGAGGTCCACGATGATGTTCTTAGTCTCCCCGGACACCCGCTCTATCAACTCGTCGGCGGCCCTGAAGGGGCAGTCGATGGCGGGCATGAAGACCCTGCCCTGGAGGTTAAGGACGGCCACCTTCATCCTGCCCGCGGGATATACTATGCTCCCCCGGCCCGGGGTCCCAGGCGGGTAATTGGCGGGCCTCAGGAGCCTGTCCTCCTTTTCGATGAGCGAAACGGCCTCCTTCTTGTCCCAGATGTGGTTCCCGCTCGTAAGGACGTGTATCCCCATGTCCAGGAGCTCGCCCAGGGCCCTCTCGGTGACGCCGAAGCCGCCCGCCGCGTTTTCCGCGTTGGCCACGACGAAATCAACCTTCAGGCGCTCCACGATTCCATGCAGGTGGGCCCTCACCGAGTTCCTCCCGGGCCTGCCTATGATATCGCCTATGAAAAGTACCTTCATCGCCCCGCCGTCTTGCTCGGATTTCATCTCGATTCAGGAGAGATTATAACAGGCCGGAAGCGCCTTTTAAAAACCGGCGCCTCCGGCCCCTGGGTGTCGGATACGGATTCGGCTCTACTTCGCGTATTCCACGTAACGCGATTCCCTGACCACGGTCACCTTTATCTGGCCGGGGTAGGTCATCTCGGACTCTATCTTCTTGGACAGGTCCTTGGCTATGGTCCAGGACATCTCGTCGGAGATGTGGTCTGGCTTCACTATGATCCGGAGCTCCCTGCCGGCCTGTATGGCGTAGCACTTCTCCACGCCCTCGTAGGCCATGGCCATCTCCTCGAGCTTGCCGAGGCGTTTGAGGTAGTTCTCGATGCTCTCGCTCCTGACGCCCGGGCGCGCGGCAGACAGGGCGTCGGAGGCGGCGACCAGGGCGGCCTCGGTGGAGGAGGCCTCGACGTCGCCGTGATGGGCCGCGATGGCGTTTACCACAAGGTCCTTTTCCCCGTGTTTCTTCGCGACCCTGGCGCCGATTTCCGAGTGGGACCCCTCTATCTCGTGGTCTAGGGCCTTGCCGATGTCGTGGAGCAGCCCGGCCCTCTTTGCGAGCTTCGAATTCACGCCGAGCTCTTCGGCCATCATCCCCGCGAGATAGGCGACCTCCCTCGAGTGCTGGAGGACGTTCTGCCCGTAGGAGGTCCTGTATTTAAGCCTTCCAAGAATCCTTATCATTTCAGGGTGGACCCCCGAGAGCCCCAGGTCGAAGACAGCCTTTTCGCCCTCCTCGACGATGATGGACTCGACCTCCTTGGTCACCTTGCCCACTATCTCCTCTATCCGGGCCGGGTGAATCCTGCCGTCCGAGATAAGCCTCTCGAGGGACAGCCTAGCAATCTCCCTTCTCACGGGGTCGAAGGCCGAAAGCGTGACTACCTCGGGCGTGTCGTCCACTATGAGGTCCACGCCGGTGGCCGCCTCGAGGGCGCGGATGTTCCGGCCTTCTCTGCCGATAATCCTGCCCTTCATGTCGTCGCTCGGCAGGGTCACTGCGGTCACCGCGGCATCGACGATATAGTCGCTGGCGTAGCGCTGGATCGCGCTGCCGATCACCCACTGGGCCTTCTTGGCCGCGGCGAGCCTGGCCTCGTCCTCTATCTCCTTCGAAAGCTTCGCGGCATCGAAACGGCTCTCCTCCTCGACCCGCCCGAGGAGCTCCTTCTTGGCCTCCTCGGCGCTCATGGCTGAGAGCCTCTCCAGGACACTGGTCTGTTCCTTCAGAATGGCCTCGAAGTTGCCTTCCTTCTCCTGCAGCGCCCTTTCCCTGGCGTTCTGTTCCCGCTCCCTCTTCTTAAGCTCGTTGTCCCGTTTTTCACTCTGGTCGAGCTTCTTGTCGAGGAGCTCGTCCTTGTGCCTGAGACGCTTCTCGAGCTGATTCAGCTCCTTCTGCCTCTCCCGGCTCTCCTTCTCTACCTCCAGCTTCGCCTGATAGACGATATCCTTCGCCTCAACCTGGGCCTCGCGCCTGATGGCCGCTGCCGATTTCTCGGCCTCTTTTGCAATTTCCTGCCGCTCCCTTTCGAGGGCGGACCATCCGGACTTTAAGGTGTTCTTGTAAACAAGGCTGAGGGCGACGCCGGAGGCAAGGCCCACTACGAGGGCCACGAGAACATAACCTATCTCGAACATAGGCGGGTTCCTCCTTATGCCGTCAAAACAGGGAGGACAGAGCGGCTATAGCAGACAGATTATGCTTGTGCTGACTTTATTGGAAAAAGGCAGGGTTTTCTGTCGTATTCTATTTCACCCTGCGAGATCGCGCGCCTGCGATGGTTTTCTGGTTCATCTATCTCGGCCCAAAACCCAATAAAATCTAAACCCGCCCTGCCGTTGTGGTGATCAATTAGATCCGCCTTCCAATAGGTGGGTGCCCTGAACGAGCCTTCAGCCCTTCTCCCCTCACTCGGAAAGACACGCCTTCCGGTGTCGTTACGCGGGCTCCCTAAAGATCTAATTTGCTGGATCAACTTTATCACCCTAAACGAACAGGGCAGGTAATCTGTCCTACCCTTATCTATTTTATAACAGAAACACCATGCGGTTGGCAATGGAAAAATGCCGTCCCCCGGGCAAAGGTCCTCCCGGTCGGAGGGGGCCGGGGGCCGGAGCGGGGCCGCATAAATTTCGCTTTACTGAGAAGGCCTTATAATGCCCGGCGGCCCCGCCTGACTCCAAGGCCCTGCGAAAGAGCACTTGCCTCATTATAAGTCCTTGTAATATAGCAATACTTATGTTACTCTCTTTGATGCTGAAAAACGACCGCTGGATAATTGAAATGGCCTCCGGCGGCATGATCGAGCCCTTCGACGAGTCCCTGCGCACCGAAGGCGTGATTTCTTCCGGCGTGGGCTCCTACGGCTACGACATGCGGCTTGCCGACGAGTTCAAGGTATACCGGGGCGGACCCGGAGACGTCCTGGACCCCAAGGCTTCCGACCCCGAGCACTTCGAGGACTTCAAGGGCGACATCTGCGTCGTCCCCCCTAATTCCTTCGTGCTGGCCCGCTCCCTCGAATACTTCAGAATCCCCAGGGAGGTCCTGGTGATATGTTTCGGGAAGTCCACCTACGCCCGCTCGGGCGTCATAGTCAACGTCACCCCCCTGGAGCCCGAATGGGAGGGCCATGTGACCATATCGATAGCCAACGCCGGCCCCTCCGCCGTCAGGCTCTACGCAAGGGAGGGCGTTGCCCAGCTATTGTTCCTCGGAGCGGCGGAGCCCTGCCGTACGTCGTACGGCGACAGGACCGGAAAGTACCAGGCCCAGAAGGGCATAACGCACTCCAGGACTTAACATGGTAAAGGAAAAGCTCATACTCGCCCTGGACCTCGACGACCCCGGCTATGCCCTCGAGCTCGTGGACCGCTTCGGAGAGAACATATCGATCTTCAAGGTCGGCCTCGAGCTATTTACGGTGGCGGGCCCTTCCGTGGTGCGCGAGATCCAGGACAGGGGCAAGCGGGTATTCCTGGACCTGAAGTTCCACGACATTCCCAACACGGTGACCGGAGCCGCCCTTGCCGCCGCCAGGCTGGGCGTATATATGTTCAACATGCATGCCTCGTCGGGGTTCGAGGCCATGAAGAGATGCCGCGACGAGGTCGCGGAACTATGCGTGAAGGAGAACCTCGAAAGGCCCAAGATGCTGGGCGTGACAGTGCTTACCAGCCTGGATTCCGACACCCTGAAGAACCAGTTCGGCATCCAGCACAGCCTCAGAACCCACGTCAAGCACATGTCGACCCTGGCCCGGGAGGCCGGACTCGACGGCGTAATAGCCTCCGGCCACGAGGTCTCGATGATAAGAAACCGCTGCGGTCCGGAGTTCCTGATCGTCACTCCGGGCATAAGGCCCTCTTGGCACCCCCCCGACGACCAGCAGCGAACCATGACGCCGAGACAGGCCATCAAGGAAGGGGCTGACTATCTGGTTGTGGGAAGGTCCATTGTCGGTCAACCCGACCCGCTCAAGGCCCTGGACCTCATCACCGTGGAGATGTTGACCGCGAAATAGCGCCCTTTTCTTCCATCGGGGGAGGAGGAACGGAATAGAGGGGAATTGACCGCCGGCATCGGGCACCGTCGCAGCGTACTTTTGTATGTTATATTAATAAGTATATTGCGTTTCCCTTAAATATGGATAGATGACCGTGCGTTTTCTAAATACAGTTGCGCTCCTGCCTGTCATTTTACTGCTGTTCTGCGTCGCCCCTGCCTCAGCGCGGGCCGAGAACGTGGGGCTGATACTCCCCCACGACGTATACGACTACGAACGCATACACGAGTCTTTGACCGCCAGCCTGAAGAGACAGGGATACGCCCAGAAAGTCAACTTTCTGACCCAGAGGCCCTACCCCGACCCCATCGCCCTCAGCAACGCCGCCCGGAAGCTCATCGCCGCGGACGTGGACATCATCATCTCCTACGGCACGGCCCCCACCACGGCCGTCCTCAGAGAGAGGCCGAGAATACCGGTCCTCTACGCCGGGGTTTACGAGCCCATAGCCAGGGACATAGACAACAAGTGGGCGACGGGCGTGTGCTCGAAACTCAACATATCCAGCCTCGTCAGGTACCTCAGGGCCAGCAAGGACATAGAATACCTCGGCGTGGTCTATTACAGCCTCGAGAAGGAATCCACCCAGCAGATGAAGGAGCTCGCGAAGATCTCGACTAAATACGGATACAATTTCCGCACCCTGGACTTGAAGGACCGGGCGCACCTCACCCGGACGCTCAACGACCTCCAGGCCGACGCGATGATCGTCACGTCCTCCCTGCTCGCCAACAGCTCGCTTCAGTCGATACTTCAAGTTTCCGCATCCAAGAGAATCCCCACGGCGTCGCTCATCAGCCATGAAAAGAACATGGCGATGATAACGCTTATCTCCGACCCCGAGGAGCAGGGAAGGCTGCTCGCCAACCAGCTCTTCGAGGTCCTGGACGGCAAGTCGCCGCAGGACATAGAGCCGGTCTGCTGCAGAAAGATAGAGCTCGTCTACAACGTCAAGGACGCGGGCCGCATGGGCCTGAAGATATCCATGGACCTTGTTACGGAGGCCACGAGGCTGATAAACCAATGAGGAAGACAGCAGCGATAATTCTGCTCCTGGCAATGGCGGCCGTGGCGGCTTTGCCCGCAGCCGCCCGTGCGGAGGACGACGTCTTTCTCCTGGGGCTGATCCCGGAGGAAAACATCTTCAGGGCAATACAGAAGCACAGGCCCCTGGAGGCCTATCTGGGAGAAAAGCTCGGGGTGAAGGTCAAATTCACCGTCCTCAGCCGCTACGGCGACATAGTGGACAGATACATCTCCCGGGACATGGACGGGGCGTTTTTCGGAATATACACCTCGGCCCTGGCCATGGAGAAGCTGGGGGTGGAGCCCATCGTGAGGTCCCTGAACAACGACGGGAGCTCGACCGCCCGGGGATATCTCTTCGCAAGGAAGGACAGCGGCATCCGGAACATCGAGGACATGAAGTACAAGAGGGCGGCTTTCGTCGACAAGGCCACCGCCACAGGTTACATTTTCGCCGTGGCATACCTGATGGAAAACGGCATCGAGGACATTGACGAGTTCTTCAGCGAGTACTTCTTCACCGGCAGCCATGAATCGACCATTTATTCCGTCCTCGACGGGAGGGCCGACGTCGGGGCCGCCAAGGGCAGGGTCCTGGACAGGCTCATAGAGAAGGACCCCCTGATCAAGGACGAGATATACATCATAAGCAGGTCCATAAACCTGCCCGACAACACCCTGATGATAGGAGGCGACATCCGACCGGCCGCGAGAGAAAAACTCAGGAACGCCCTGTTGACCATGGACAGGACGCCCAGGGGTGCCGAGATACTCGAGACTTTGGGAATAAGGAAGTTCGTCGTGGCGAGCCCCGAGGACTTCGAAGTGGTAAAGGAACTGGCCGCGAAGGCCGGCATTAAAACGGCGGAGTAGTGCTTTGAGAAACAAGCTTATATACTCTCTCTTTTCGCTTTTCGCCCTGTTCTTCCTGGGCGCCGGGATAAGCATGCTCTATCTCTACAAGACCACCGAGAACCTCCAGTCCGTCATCGACCTGCACAGGGTCGAAATAATCCGCCAGGACCTCGTCATCAGCGCCCAGACCGTCCAGTCCCACCTCTACACCTTCGGCACAGTCTTCGGCCAGGAGCTCGACGTCATAGTCGATAACGTCATAGAGTTGAGCGACAACACCGAGCGCTGCCTCGGCTGCCACCACAACCCCGAGATAACGGAAAGGCTCCACGAAGTCAACGGCATCATGGAGCAGTACAAGGACGCCCTCAGCTACCTCATCACCACCTCCGCAAACCCCGAGCGGATAGAAAGGCTGAGGGCCGTGGCCATCAACATTGGAGGCACGCTTCTTTCAAGAACCCAGGAGATGGCCTTTATAGCCGGAGAGCGCCTGAACAAGATGACCATAGACGCCATCAAGGAGATTGAGAACTCGCGCATAATACTAATCGTGACCCTTGTGCTCTCCTTCTTCATCGCCCTTGCCATAGCCATCACCATGACCAGGCAGATTACCGAGCCCATATACGACCTTGTGAACGCCACGAGAAAGATCAAGGCGGGCGAGTTGGGATACACCACGTCCACGACCGCCTCGGGCGAGTTCGGCGAGCTCATGGAGTCCTTCAACGACATGAGCCGGTCGCTGAAACAGAGCAACGAGAAGATAATGCGGAACCTGCAAAACCTCTCCAACCTCTACAGCACCACGCTCACTTTCCACGCCATAACCAGCAAGGAGGAAATATTCCGCGAGGTCGCCTACGGCGTCGCCGCCATAGTGGGCGCCGAGCAGTGCGGCCTCATGCTGCCGGAGAGCGACGAGTTCGTCCACGTATGGCCGGCCGTCGGGCTGGCCGAGGACGACGTGGCCTCCCTCAGGGTCTCGTCGGAAAGGATGCTCGACCAGTACC
>JASFVA010000040.1:0-9133 GCA_050050055.1 Nitrospirota bacterium | reverse complement strand
CTCGATAGAAGGCATCGCGGACTTCGGCGTCTACGGCATATGGGTCTGGGATGACCAATCCGGATGGAGCAAGCTCCACGGCCTGAGCGCCGATGACGACGCCGGGATCTGTGCGGCGGAAATGGAGGGAATCTGACGCAGGCTGCCTTTATCAGTGCGCCGTACGAGACGCCAGGTGGTATATGCTTGATGAGGGAACGTCTTCGAGGCCTTTAATGGCTCGCCTAAAATTGTAGGTGTGACTGGCACTTAGATGTGTCCGCCTCGGAGGGGCGCAAGGGTCTCTTGACTTGAGTATGACCTCTCTATAATATTTATATAGATGGGGGGCCTATTGGAGGACTAAGATGTCCATATTCAGAACGAACATTAATCTATATTTCCTCGTCGTGCTCGTTATCGTCCTGTTGGCTGGCGGCAATATCGAGGCGGCATCTCCTTTAGAGGGAAGAAGCGGAGAGGATTGCACAGAGCTTGGCCTTAAACTTATCGGCATAGTGTTGATCGGCGAGAATTCGTCCTTTGCGGTCTTCGAGGACGAAGCGGCGAGAACTGATCGCAGATGCGGCCTTGATGACTCCTTAAAGGGTGCGAGGGTACTCGAGATCGCCGATGAAATGGTGGTGCTGGAGAAGGGAATACAGAAATGCGTCCTCAAACTTGAAAGAGACTCGATCCGGGACCATTCCCAGCGCTTGGCAAAGACCCAACTGAATCCTGGGGAGATGTCAATCGGACAAGGGGCTGTTCATATCGTTACGAAGAAGACCGTATACGATGTGGAGGGGGATGAAAATTTGGAGAAAGCTCCTCCTTATCATGGCTTGCGGAGACACAAAGTCTCAGGGCCGCCAGAACCTGATGCCGACGAGCCTACGGCGCCAGCATCCCAGGGAGACTGGGCGGTTCAACAATTTGATGGCACCGGCGAGTTTCTTCCTACCCTAGTGACTGCCGAGCTTCCGCACTTCGAGCCAGTGGAGATGGCCCCTCCGAGCGTTTCGGTACCGGACCTGCCACACTTCGATTCCGCAGAGATGCCTCCGCCAGAGCCCGCACAACCGACCCTTCCTCTCCCCGAATTCACGCCCATTGTAATGCCGGAGCCGGAGTAGGGTTGTTTTAGGTCATTTTAATTAAAATTGCGGTGAGGTACGGAAACACCCCTCCCGCGCTTTCCTTCAGGAGATGAAATGGGAAAAGCTCGGTATTGTTCAGGCTAAAGCCTGTTTATAAATGTTCAGGGTTTTTTCCGCTATATGGTCCCAGTTGTAATCTTCTTTTATGAGAGTTAAATAGCTTTCCCTCTCGGTATCGGATATGCCCTTCGAGAATGAATCCGTCATGGCTTTCGACAGCGTGCTAATGTTGCCCGTTGAGAAGTATCTGTACCGGCTCAAAGGGATCTCTCTGTGCTGGGGGATGTCACTGGCCAGGACTGGAAGGCCGTAGCTTAACGCTTCAAGAAGGGCGATGGGTAGCCCTTCATAATGGGATGGTAGGACAAAAAGCCCGGCGTTGGAAAACAGCTCTCCGAGCCTTTCCCCCGCTACAGAACCCGTGAGGACGACCCCCTCCGTTTCCGCAGCGAGTCTTTTCAGCCTGCCGCTGTAGTCAGTCTCATGGTCCGCGTCTCCGGCTATAACGAGTTTAAAGGAGGGGTTTCCAATTGTCCTGTAAGCTTCGACCAGGTCATGGAGCCCCTTTTCTGGAACGAAGCGGCACGCGGTGAAAACATACCCCCTGGGCTCAATACACCATCTCCTCAGTTCGCCGTTCGGGGCTATAAGGTTCGGGACGTTGACGCCGTTAGGAATGTAATCGACCTCGCGAGAAAATTTCATTTTAACCTGCTCTCTTATGCCGCTGGATATAGCGATAATCCTGTCGCTGTAGAGAACGCCCATCCTTTCCCCCTGCCTGAGAACAGTCTTTGCCAATTTGCCCCACTTGGCCCTCTCGTAATCGGGCCCATGGTGGGTCAGAACCAGCTTCATATCCAAAAGCCTCGCCAGGGGAGACAACAGTGACGGCCCGATGGAATGGATGTGCAATATGTCAGGGCGCGTTCGCCTTGCCCTCAAGAGACTTAGGAAGGTATGGCTCAGGGCTTCAAGGGACTCTTTCCTGGGGCTCCAAAGGGGTATCAGCTCGACGCCCCTCCAGCTCTTTCGTGCTTTTGTGTATGGAGCCCTCGTGAATACCGTGACCTCACAGCCCAAGTCCACAAGCCGGGGATACAGTTCTTCGCAGTGCCTTTCGACACCACCCTGGACGCCCGGAAAGCCCCTGGTCCCCACGACCCCTATCTTCATTTTGCTAGAGGTCGATCCAGGCATATTCTGCAGCCAGCCAGCCTTCGGAGCTTGTTTCTAACCACCCAGAGAAGCGGGGACTTGATATATTTCTTCATAACGGGGGCCGCAGTACCTATCATCCAGCAGTTTTTCCGGCAATTTCTGACCCTATCCCTGACTTCCCCAGCCTTTGGAGATTCCCATATATCTCCCCACTCTTTCTCTCTCAGGTTTCCCATGACCCATGGCGTTTCGGAGCCGTTACAGGGCACGACGTCGCCCGACGGGGTCAGGAAGAAGTTCTCCATGCCCGCTTCGCAGGGCAGGAGCCTCTCCCGGCCCCTGATGTAATTTATGAGGCCGTAGTTGAAATAGGCCCTGAACCAGTTTTTCGCGCGCCTCGTGCTCAAGAGTTCACCGATCAGTTCCTCGAAACAGGCAATCACTTCTTCTTTCTCGGAAATCTCATTGTCAAGTTTGTGAAAGTAGTAGGAGTTGTGCACTGCGGCAGTGGCGAACTCAAGGCCCATCGCCTTCGCGAGCTCATACAGCTCTATCATATCCCTGGCATTGCGATCAGACACTGTGATTCCGAAACCTATGTCCTTAATTCCAAGCCTCTGAAGCTTAAGAAGAGTCCTCAAACCCCTGTCAAAGCCGTTCTTTATTCCCCTGAGCTCATCGTTTACCTCGGGCAAGCCCTCGATGCTGATCCTTATGCCAATATTCTGATGCTTTCGCGCGACATCGAGTATCCTTTCAGTGAAATAACCGTTTGTGCTAATCACGACCCTTTTTGCCTTTTTCCTGACAACACCGACGATCTTCTCAATGTCTGTTCTCAGGAAGGGTTCGCCGCCTGTAATGTTGCAGAAGTCAAGTTGTGGCAGCCTTTTCAGGACATCAGGGGATAATTCATCATCCTGCCTAGTGGGATGCTGCCAGGTGGCGCACATCTGGCATCGTGCGTTACACCGATATGTGGTAATTATCGCAGCTTCCAACGACTACCTCCTCGCCTTGTTGGAGCATGTTCAAGTCAATTTCTTTAGAGCAGTAGCTTTATTGATTGCTTCTGTATAGATATTCATCAACTCCCAATAATGTATTTCCGTATTAAACTCTCTTTCCACATAACCACGGGCCGTCCTGCCCATCTTGACGAATTTTCTATCGTCTGTCGCGAGGGTCACTATCTTTTCACGAAGGTCGGCGACGTCGCCGGGCTCGAATGTCATCCCCGTCTCACCATCCCTCACCAGCTCCTGTATTCCTCCTATCCTTGCGCCCACGACAGCCTTGCCAAGGGCAAAGGCCTCGAGGACCGAGCGGGGGTTGTTCTCTTGCCATACGGAAGGAATCACGACGAACATCGACCTTTTTATCTCCTCATGGAGTTCATTCCCCTTTTTGTAACCAAGGAACCTGATGTTGTCTGCCCTGGCGGACTTTGCCTCCAGGCGAGCCCTTTCGGGGCCGTCTCCGATTATATTCAACTTAACATTGAGGCCCGCTGCAGCCTCTATAAGCGTGCCTACGCCCTTCTCGGTCGAGAGCCTGCCGAAGTAGACTACCGTCCTGTCCTCCGCGGCGAAGGACGGCTCTAAGGCCGAGGCGTCCACGGAATTCGGGAGGTGGACGATTCTTCCTTCAAATCCCATCTCACGGGTCTTGTCCATCAGGAACCTACTTGGCGAAATGAAGAAGTCTACCTTATCGTAAAGGCGAAGAACCCTGTGGTGGAGATACATCTCGATAACACTTAGGGCGCTCTTCAGCCTCGAGCCCTTAATGCAGTTTTTTGTGAAGGCCTTGTAGAACCTTCCGCCCGCACAGTCGTCGCAGATGGAACCGTTAGATAGAAGAGTGTATGCGGGGCAGGTGAGCTTGTAATCATGAAGTGTCATAACCACAGGCACGCCCCTGCCCTTGAGCTCATCGATGATGGACGGGGATATCTGGTGACATATATTGTGGAGGTGAGCTATGTCCGGTCTTTCCCTCGCAAGAAGTCTTGAGATATTGGCCTTAGCTTCGAAAGAATAAAGTATTCTTCCCGCCGCCTTCAGCTTTCCCCGAAGGCCATCGGTACCGTTGAAGTCCAGATTGGAAACGAAAAACTCTGCGTACTCAGAAGGCAAATTGTCGAGGCCTACCATTGAGAAATAGCACACATCATGGCCTCTTTTCTTCAGCAAGTCGGCAGTGGCGAAGAACACGACTGCGTCCCCGCCCTTAGGGTGGAAGAATTTGTTTGCAAGGAGCACTTTCATCGCTCGATGGTTTCCCTTGCGGTATAGTAGGCCGATACATACATTCCTACAAGGCCAAAGTAAGTAAACACGACAAAGGCGGCGTTAAGACCCGAGGCAAAACCCATTACTCCGAGGGCAAGCATGAAATAGCGCAGGACCTTCCCCGCCTCGTACATGACTTTGTCTCTCCTCCTCTGGAAGAACCGTCCGATATTCCTTATGTAAAGAAAAATGGAAGCGAATATTGACAGGTATGCCAAAAAGCCGATAATGCCGAACTCGCCCCACATCCACGGCCAGAAAAGGTCGATACCATTCACCCGGAGAGCAAAATCTCTGAAATGTGCAGGCCAATCGTCATAATAGGGCGTTTCGAAGATGCTTGCCGCAAGCCCGCCGAACATGCCCGGGCCGGCTCCGAGGAAAAAGTTTTCCTTCAGCACCCTGAGGGATTCCATAAAGGCGAACCCCCTGAAATAATTATCCGGGTTAAGACTCTCAATATTACCGAGGACCATCCATATCGCCACAAGTATTATCAAGGATCCGACTGGCAATAATTTTCGCTTCATAAAGCAGGTCATCAGGCCGAAGCCTACCCACGCCTGTCTTGAAAGGGCAAGGAAGATGGTGGAAAGGGAAGCAAATATGGTACCCTTCTTTTCCCACGATGCCTTCCTCGTCGCCGTGGTCATATAAAAAATGA
This sequence comes from Nitrospirota bacterium, assembly GCA_050050055.1. Lineage (GTDB taxonomy): Bacteria > Nitrospirota > Thermodesulfovibrionia > Thermodesulfovibrionales > JdFR-86 > JARRNG01. The sequence goes on along the minus strand of JASFVA010000040.1, from coordinate 3,875 downwards.
GGCTCATGAATACGGCCAGATGTCCTTCGCTGCCGAGACCGGTAAGGGAAGCAACCCTGTAAAGGCCCAGCCTCTTTTCTTCTCTAACGATAGTGCCTATGCCCACGCCCCAAGTCATGGCTGCGATTTCTGCTATTATGGCTGCCGCCCCTATCACTATCGCCAACTTCCCGAGCATGCCGACGACCTTCAGGAAATCCTCTCTTGAGAATTTCAGGTGCGAAAAAACGTAAATGACCAATATGTTTTTCAGGACGTCATAGGTTCCGAAGACGCCCTGGAGGGCCGGAACACTGTTCAGAAACAGTGAAACGAATGCAGCGAGGAGAAAGATCACTATGAATTTCGTAAACGGCAGGAGCTTTATCCTATAAGAGAGCGGATTGACAAGGATGAAAGCAAGCAGGATGACGAGGGAAATCAGGAAAGCCATTTCATCTATGTACCGCAGCCTGCCCAGGGCTGATGCGTCCGTCTCCTCCATGAAAATCCTCGGCAACCGCTGAAAGGGAAGCACAAGGATGGTGAGGATGAGAAATGTCTTCAGCCAGTTATTGACATAAAAGAGCGATTGAAATTTACCTGTTCTTTCCATTTTAGCACTCTATTGGGAAGAGTGGGCTTTGTCGGGAAACTCCTTGTCGTATTTGGCGATCATGCTCTTAAAGCATAAGCCTTCAGTCACCATTCCGCCAGCCCCGTTAGGGGTAATCGTCTGTGTGGGCGGGCGGGAACAGAAGGCGCTATCTGAACCATCCGAGATAGCGCGCCTGCCGAGTTTTACCTCTTTGGATTCAGATATGGTCGCTAGGCCGGCCGCATAGCCGCTTTGGGAGAAAACGAGCGACAAAAGAACGAAAGGCGGCCAGACTCTCCCGACAAAGCGCCCTTTACCTATTACTTCGCCGAAGCTATTCATATCTCCCGAGTTTACCATCGGCTCCGTCTCTCACCGCTTTGTCGATAATGTCGAATCTTTGTTTTACGCCGGTAAGCAGCGCCACATATCGCATTATATTCAAATAAATCATCATGTTCATACGCCATATGGGATTATCATATTTCAGGCAATAACGCTCAAGATATACCCTGTTGCGCACCACGTAATAAACTCTCGAGTCATCCCCGTCGTGCAGATAGGATATTTTATAAGAAAAATGACTTTTATGCCACGGGCTATCGATGTCTTCCACGACGCTGCCGGAAATCAAGTATATTTTCCCTGAAAGTGCAGTCACTCTATAAGTAAATTCAAAATCGTCATGGTAGAGAAAAAAATCCTCACTTGGGTACCCGATTCTTTCCAGGAGACTCCTATGGAAAAAAAGGCCCCCGTACGGCGCAAAGGGAATTACTGCCCTTCCGACATGCTTCCCCGAGCTTCGCCTTTCCCGGCGTAGAATTCTCCTGAGCACTATCGACGGAAGGTCAAGGATATGGAAGCCCAGAAAACTGTTCTGCCTTCCGAACCATTTATTGACGGGCACACCCCTTGAGATGTCCGCAAAGGGCTTTCTGTCCTTACGCAATGACACCAGGGCAACGTTTGCCGTATAGCTTTCGCCGCAGAGGCTGTTCCAGTTATCCAATAATACCCTTAGCGCATCGCCGGCGGGCAAGTTGTCGTCGTCAAGGAGCCAGATAAATTCGCAGTCTCCGCAGCTATACGCTTCCTGTAGCCCCGACTTATATCCCTTGGCGGAACCCGTGTTTTCGGGAAGATGCACGGTGCGAAATTTATCTGGGAAAAGGCTCCTTAACCTTTCCAGTCCATCTCTACTGCTTGGCGCCGATCCGTTGTCAACTACAACAATCCTCTTTACATCCTGTTTAAGCAAAGCATGGACGACGTCTTCAAGGAGATGGATCCTGTCTCCGTAAGTAACAAGCACGCAGCAAACACTCACCTTAGTTATCCTTAAGGTAATATTTCTTTATGATATTTTTTAAACCTCGGGGGAGCAATCCCGATATGATTCCGCGGATAAAACGGCGAAATTTAAATAACGCGATGTCCCGCTCGCTCACGTCCAGCGTGCGCTTTCTCGTGATAATTGAGTACAGCCGATAACCTGCCGTGTCGTTTTCGACGAAACCCGCCGGTTTTCTGGCGCGCATGAATACGCCGGGCTCCATTGGGTCTTCCTCTATTAATTCAATAGTTAAATCAGAAAATATGTTCTTAATGTCATCAATTTCATACCGCCAGAAGTCAAAGGGATAACCATGATAGCGGAAGCCCCTGGACCTGGTAGTTAATATAATTATTCCATCGGATTTGATAACATTCTTAAGGTTTAGAACCGCTGTGCGCCAGCCTCTGACATGTTCCATCACCTCTGAACATATAAGAACATCAAATTTCTCCCTCCCGAAGCATTCGATAAGTTGAGCAGCATCGCAGATGATGTCGACGCCGGGCCCCATCTGAATGTCCACGCCGACATAACTGTTCGGTCCCAGAGCCTGAACTGTCGGCCTCAAGGAGCCGTTGACATCGAGCGAGCCGATCTCGATGACGGATTTCCCCTTGACGTCGTCTTCCCCGAGGCACTTCATACCGAACTCAATACAGCTTATATGACACACGAATCTTTGAAGAGAAAGCTGGATTGTATGTATCTACTCATATCATTAACCCCAACTATTCTCAAAAAATATAATATCAAGAGTCCTTGTTCATTCCGCAAGCACCATCAATGAGCATCCACCCCAAGAAAGAAAAGCCAAATCCCTTGATAGAACAGAAAGAAACCGTATGGGCAGCCTCGCAATAGGACTCATCGCAGATTTGGAGGGAAGTCCGATAGTGGATGCCGTATAGAAATAGCCAAGCCCCCTATTTCCGAGTTCTCTCATCACCATTAGTGCAAACTCCTTTGTATTGTAATGGATATGTCCCCCGTTTTCCCTGCCTCTTATAAGCGGAGTTCCGAGCAGCACCGAGAGCACCAAGAAATTTAATGGAATCTGGAGTATTTTGTACCGGCTCTTTAGTTTTATGTCCCTAAAGAGGCAGAAACAAATTTCTAAGTGAGCAATCACATACATAAGTAAAATCACATAATAAAGGACATCCTTCTCCTGCAAGAAATCGTTGCCCTCATAATGGAGTCTTTCGTTAACTCTCCGCTTCATAAAGATATATTTGCTTACTGTTGCATTCCGGAAATCCAATGGCTCAGATCCCGATTAATTAAAATTGATAATTTTGCTATGTCTTCACTGAACGTGTCTTGTAACTCGGCACGGAATCCGGGGCTCAGAGGTTTCCTGGGCAATTCCTTTATATTTAACCTGCTAAGTAAAGCAAACTCTCTAATGCCGAGCATCTTTTTTAATGCACGTGCGCAGCGCTGCCAGGGCTGTCCTCGTCTCATCTGAGCGATAAACCTGCTTCTATATATTCTATTTGCGTTAATGCGAGGAAAATCCAATCTTCCGTCATCTGGAACTGCCAAGAATGACAGAACATCGCTATAGACTTGCCTGGGAGACCGAACGAAATCTTCATAGAATATAATCTTCACCTGTTCTTCGTGGAAATAAGACAGCAGTCTCTCTATTTGTTTACCGAGCATGCCGATCTTCGAATATTGTATAAACTCTGGATACTTGCAGAGCGCGGGAATTCTATTGCCCTTTTCCCTCAATTGCTGGAGCCTCCAAGCTGCCTCGAAGTCTCTTTCGTCTTCAATAAGGTTGATTAAGCATTGGGAATGAAAGGAATAGACGAGGTCGACGGGGTTGCGCAACATGGCAATGATCCTTGCTCCTCTATTGAAGCCATATATGTTCGACATTGCATAAGGAGAAGACAAGTACATGGACGATGCCTCGCCCACGGCCAAATGATCCCCGGTTACGTCATGGAA
>JASFVA010000039.1:0-9185 GCA_050050055.1 Nitrospirota bacterium | reverse complement strand
TGCCACCCCTCGCGGAAAAGGGTCTCCACCGCCCTATTGTAGTCCTCCTCGGAGAAGTCCTTGTTTATGACCGCCCTCAGGCGCGGGGTGGCCGCCTCGGGGGCTATGGTGAACCCCGACTTCCTCACGGCCCTTATCTCCCTGAGCACATCCTCGCTCACCGCCCTCACCCTCAGGGACGGGAGCGAGACCGACATCATCTTCTCCGAGAACTTCCGGTTGAACCTCTTAAGAAGAGGCAGAAGCTGGCTATAGTCCCCTGCGCTCAGGGAGGTGAAGGCCACCTCCTCGTGGCCCGTGCAGGCGAGGCTGCGCTGGGCTATGTCCAGCACCCTCCGGGGAGACCTCTCCCGGAGGGGCCGGTATATCATCCCCGCCTGGCAGAACCTGCACCCCTTGGTGCACCCCCTGGAGACCTCGATGTTTATCCTGTCGTGGACTATCTCGGTATAGGGCACTACCGGGCATTCCGGGAAGGGCGCGTCCTCGAGCGAGGGGATGAAGCGCCTCCTCACCGGGCCGTCCCTCTTGAGGGCGGGGACATAGACCCCCTCTACCCCGGAGAGCGCCTCGAGCACCGAGTGCCTCCCCTCGGGCCGGTGGCGGTGGACGGCCTCGAGGATCTCGGGCACGGCCTCCTCCCCGTCGCCCACCAGGAAGGCGTCGACGAAGGGCGCCATGGGGGCCGGGTTCACCGTGCAGGGGCCTCCGGCCACGACCACCGGGTGCGCCCCGGTCCTCTCTTCTCTCCTCAGGGGGATGCCCCCGAGGGAGAGCATGTTCAGGACCGAGGTGTACGAGAGCTCGTACTGGAGGCTGAAGCCCACGACGTCGAAGGCCACAAGCGGGGTGCCCGACTCCAGCGAGCGAAGCGGCACGCCCTCGCGCTTCATGGCACCTTCCATGTCGAGCCAGGGGTGGAAGGCCCGCTCGGCGGAGGCGAAGGGAAGCCTGTTTATGATGTCGTAAAGCACCTTGAGCCCCAGGTGCGACATGCCCACGTCGTAGATGTCCGGAAAGGCCAGGGCCACCCTCAGCTCCCCTTCCTTCCTCAGGACGTTTATCTCACGGTCGATGTATCTGCTTGGTTTCTGAAAATGTAAGAGATTCACGCGGTTAGCATATCATCACCGGCCCCTCTTACGCAAGTTGCAAAATTGCCCGGCCCTTTTTTCTCCCGGCGGGATTCCCTTAGTCCCGGTGCCGGACCAGGCGCCAGAGGCGCGCAGCGAGGCCGCCTGTCACCAAGCCGACGGCGGTGAAGATGAAAAGCACGGAGAAGTTTATGCAGATGATATTTACTCCCTGGTGGCCCAGGCTGCAGAGAGAGTCCAGAAGGGGCTCGGAGTCGAAGGCAAGGAGGCCACGCAACCCGTCGGATAAAAAGGTGTCCGGCACTCCCCCCAGAACGAGATGGCGGTAGTCGAAGAGCCAAACCAACACCCCTATGCCCCCGCCAATGATGGTGGCATCCCTGGTTTCAGGTCTCATGGCCATTCATAAGGTTAGGATACCTCAATTGAAAAATCAAGCTTTTTTGTCGGTGCCGCCTCTCGGCCCCGGTGGTGAATACTTCGCCGCCGGGCCCCCTCTCTTTTACTTTTCCCCGCCCGATTAAATATCATAGGGGAAAGTGAAGATACCGGCGGCGGAAGAAAGACTCAAGAGGCTCACGGAGCTCCTGAGGGCGATGGAAAGCGCCCTCCTTGCGTACTCCGGAGGGCTCGACAGCACATTCCTCCTGATGGCCCTGAAGCTCTCGGGGATAAGGGCCCTGGCCGTCACGGGGCTCTCGCCGGCCACTCCGGCCCCCGACCTGGAGGACGCCCGGCGCATGGCCCGCTCAATCGGCGTCGAGCACAGGGTCGTGGACACGGGGGAGATGGATGAGCCTGGCTTCGTCGAAAACTCCCCCGAGAGGTGCTACCACTGCAAGGACGTTCTCTTCGGGACGCTCCGGGCCATCGCCGAGGAGGAGGGCCTGGCCTTCGTGCTCGACGGCACGAACCTCGACGACGCCTCGGACCTCAGGCCGGGGATGAGGGCGGCCGAGAAGCACGCCGTCCGTAGCCCCCTCCTCGAGGCGGGGTACACGAAGGACGACATAAGGGAGGCCTCGAGGGAGCTGGGCCTCGACACCTGGCTCAAGCCCTCCTCGGCGTGCCTTTCGTCGAGAATCCCCTACGGCACCCCCATATCCCCCGGGGCCCTGGCCATGGTGCGGGAGGCCGAGGGCGCCTTGAGGGAGATGGGCTTTACGGCCCTCAGGGTTCGGGCCCACGGCCCCGTGGCCCTCATAGAGGTTCCGGAAGAAAGCATGGAAGAAGCCCTCGGCGCGAAGGACGACATAGCCGAGCGGCTCAGGGAGGCGGGCTTCAAGTTCGTGGGCCTCGACCTCGAGGGGCTCCGGAGCGGGAGCATGAACAGGCTCTTGGAATGAAGGAAAAGGCCATCAAGGACATGGAAAAGTGCGTGAGGTGCGGCACCTGCAAGGCCGTCTGCCCCACCCACGAGTGCACGGGCGTGGAGCCCCTGAGCGCCAGGGGCAGGATGGTGCTCCTGAGCAAGCTCTGCTCGGGCGAGGTGGCGCCCTCAGCGCTCCTCAACGACAGGCTCTATAGCTGCACCCTCTGCGGCCTCTGCGAGGAGGCCTGCCCCGCCGGGGTGGAGGTCACGGAGGCGATATACGAGGCCAGAAGGGAGCTCAGGCCCTCGGACAAAAAGCGCAGGCTCATGCGCAGGGCGGCGGGGATGTCAATGAAGCACCTGAACCTCAGCTTCCGCTCCCTCAAGCTCGCCTTCGCCCTCACGGGCAGGCTCATCCCCAACATGCTCGAGCGCGCGGAGTTCCCCTTCGAGATAGAGCTCCCCGAAAGGCCCCTCCGGAGCGGCGAGAAGGTCTTTAAGCCCCGCGGGAAGAAGAAGGGGCGAGTGGCCGTCTTCACGGGCTGCAGCGTCAACTACCTCCACCCCCGCCTCGGCAGGTCGCTCATAAACGTGCTCCTGGCCGCGGGCTACGAGGCCGTCCTCCCCCCGGGCGAGGTCTGCTGCGGAGAGCCCCTCCGGGCCCTGGGGCTCGAGGACGACGCCCGGAAGCTCGCCCAGCGCAACCTCGACGTCTTCGGAAAGCTCAGGGCCGAGGCCGTGATAAGCCCCTGCCCCACCTGCACCCTCGCCATAAAGAGGCACTACCCCGGGCTCGTAGGAAGGGGCGTGGAAAACGCCATGGACGCGACGGAGCTCCTCCACGCCGGCGGGGTGAGCCCCCTCGTCCCGCTCGAGGATGAGCGCGTGGCCTTCCATAACCCCTGTCACCTGGGCTCCGCCCTGGGCGTAAAGAGGGAGCCCGGCGACGTGCTCCGCGCCCTGGGGTGCGACGTGGAGGAGCCGGAGGCCGGGGCCTCCTGCTGCGGCTTCAGCGTGAGCCTCTGGGACCGGGAGATGTCCAGGAAACTCCTCGAAGAGACGCTCTCGCATTTCAGGGACGCCGAGACCCTCGTCACGGCCTGCCCCGGCTGCATGATGCAGCTCGGGCGCTCCCGCGGAAACGTGAGGCACATCATCGAGCTCATCGAGGCCGCCACGGTGGAGAAGGCCGGGGACGGCTCCGGAGAAAGGGCGGCTTAGCGGCATGGAAAAGACCCTGACGATAAAGGTGGAAGGCATGACCTGCCTGGGCTGCGCCGAGGACATGGAGATACTCCTCAGGAGCACCCCCGGCATCAGCGACGCCAGGGTGGCGTACGCCGACGACCTCGTGACGGTGACCTTCGACGCCGAGGTCATTGACGCCCGCGAGGTCTTCATGAAGGTGGCCAAGCTGGGTTTCAGGGCCAGCGTGGTCAAGCCGGGCTCCTGAGCCCCGCCACCCCGAGAAAGCGCTTCGGGCAACCTGCCGGGGAACCCCCAAAACAGCAGGATGTAGCCACGCCGGACCTGTCCCAGACTCTTAATGCCTAGGCGGCACGGCCAAAACTGGCAGTACGGCGGCTATTCTTACCTTTTATAAGGAAGGTAAAGGCTGAAGGTAGAACCCTCGCCGGCTCTGCTCTCAAGCCTGATAAAGCCGCCGTGATCCTCCATAATCTTCTTGCAGATGGAAAGGCCCAAACCAGTTCCATGCCTAAAGACCTTTGTAGAATAAAACGGCTCGAAAATCATGTCTAACTTATCCTCAGGGATCCCTTCTCCGGTGTCTGATATCCTCACTTTCAAAAAAGGCAAGTCAGCTAATGTTTCCTTCTCCGTTGAAATGGTCAGCCTTCCGCCGTTCGGCATCGAGTCTATCGCATTCGATATGAGGTTGTTCATTACTTCCGTAACCTGAACCTTGTCTACCGTTATTCTCGGAACTTCACCGAACGATTTCCGTATGTAAATGGACTTTTCCTTGCATATGTTTTCATACAGGGACAAAGACTCCTCGATTATTTCACGGATATCATGTCTTTCCAGATTCAAGGGGGCTTCTCTTGAATAACTCAGGACGTTTCTTAAGATGTTTTCGAGGTTGTCTACTTCCGACTTTATTATCTCCGCATAATCTCTCCCCGAAGTGCCGGCGGTAAACTTCTTCTCCAGCCTCCTGGCGAACCCGCCGATGGAGGTGAGTGGGTTCCGTATCTCGTGTGCGACGTTGGCCGTGAGCCTTCCCAGCGCCGAGAGTTTTTCGGCCTGGATGAGCTGTTCCTGGAGCCTCTGTTTTTCCTCTTCGGCTCGCTTCCGCTCTATGACCCCAGCCAGGGTGTTAGCCACCGAAGAAAGCAGCCCCTCCTCTTCCGGGTCCCGCTGGTGGCCTTCCGCCACGTATAGATTCATCACCCCGAGAACGCGCCCGCCCGAGGCAATGGGGACGCAATAGTGGCCGTGAGGAAATATGCCTTCCCATTCGATTTCATGTCGGTCGTCTATTCCTTCGGCGAAAATGATCTCGCGCGAGGATGCGCTCGCCCCGCAGAGGCATTTGCCGAAGGATACCCTTGCGCAGGCGGACCTCATAGTTTGGGGTAGCCCGCGATGAGCTTTCATTACCAGCACGTCTGGCTCGTCCTCGACGAGATATATGCAGCCCTTGGAGGAAAGAAAAGGCATGGAAAGGATGGCGTCGAGGATGAGCCCCAGTTGCTCTTCAATGCTAAGGGGCTCCAGGGATATCTGCAAGATGGAGCTTATCGCGCTCTTGAAATGGTAGCCCCTGTTTATAATCTCATGCGAGGACGCTACCTCCTCCGTAAGGCGCTCGAAACGGTCTTCGAGGATATGAAGCTTGTCGCCCCGCTCCGCCTCCCATGGTTGTTTATGCAGAACTCTTTGTGAAAAATCCGAAATGCGCTGTGTCAGCCGCTCGATCCGCTTCGTGATCCAGAACATTATGAGGGCAAAAGACGCAATAATCATCAATACCATTATGACCCGCTGCTGCCGTCCCTTCGAGACCACCTCCGCGGTCACCGACTCGATTTCCCCAGTCGAAACAAATGAGGCGAATTTAACGGCAAGCTCCGAGCCGCCATACTCGAAAAACTCCTGCCCCGTGATGAGGAAGCGGTCCTTCAAGGCGCTAAGCATCGTTCCCGGAGGCAGAAGGTTCAGGTCGCTGCTGGTGAGTATCCTCGGACTATCGCCTTCCACGAGGGCCACCAGAGGCCCGTGATAAGCGCCCTGCGAGGCGGTCAGGAACTCGTCGTCGATGGGAGTGGCAAGCATCAGCATGGCCCGCGCTTGTTTCTCCGGAGCCTCCGCGGATTCGGACGTGACGAGATAGGGGACTCCGTCAAGGGTGGTCATGAAGCTTTGCCCGTGACTGAGCTTGAGAAGGCGCTTCGTCGGCTTCAGAAGCGACTCTGGCGGTCTTTCCTCCCGGCTAAGGTAAACCTCCCTTACCTCACCCTGGGCGTCAAAAAGGAGGGCATAGCGGGGCTGGGCGAACGTGCGGAGCACCGAACGCCCGGGAAACCATTCAGGGGGTCGCAAATGGTACTTGATCCGACCGGCGTCCTCCTCGGCCTCCTTCTGGAACCACCTATTTTCCTCCAAATAATCGACGAAACTCTTCCGGAGCACAATCATCCTCACCAACCGGTTGTGGGCCTTTATATAGTTATCGAAGTGAAGCCGGTCCTCCGTCGCCTGCTGGTAAAGCCTTTCGGCCAGTTGGACCTGAAAAAGGCCCTTCAGCGTGCGGCTCTGCACGCGGTCGAGGGCGGCCCAGACCGCAAAGCCCACCAGGACCGTCAGGACAACCATCTTCAGGGTGAGGGGAATGCGGTGAAAAGACCTTTTGATCATGTCCCTCGATTTCCGGGCTCTACCGGGGTTCCCCCACCAGTTCATCGCCGTTGAATTTCCAGCCTGCCTGCCTCAGGCGTGAGGCGGGTGCGATTCCGAACTTCTCACCCAGACGCTCGACTTCATTCAGCAGATGCTCGACCAATTCCCGGGCGCGGGGGTTGCCGACGCCCTCGCCCTCCCATGTCGTGACGCTGAAGGTGCGGTACAGGGGGTAATCGCCGGAGACCAGGTGCTCGAGATTCCTCGGGTCAAGCCCGTCGACCTTCAATATCTTCACCCTGCCTTCATCCCTGTATTGGCGGAGCATCCATGGGACCTCATAGCCGATAGCCTTCTGGTCGGCGGCGACGAGGGATATCATGTCCGGAATCGACTCCACCTCCTGGAGCCTCGCGCTGAAGAGATCCTCGTCGTCCAGGAGGAGCCGCCAGTGGCCCGGCCTCAGCTTGCAGTGCAGACGGCCGATTGTGAGGATGGGGACGTCCTTCCCTGGTCGCCCCTGCGAATCCCTGACCTCGGACCACCGATAGATTAGTCCCTGGAATATCTCCTGGGCTTGCGCCATCGTGATGCCGTCGAGGGGGTTTTCAGGATGCGCCACGAGGGCAATGGGCATGATGCCCAGGGTGTGGAAGCGGAGACCCGGCAGGCGGTCCGTTTCGCCGGGGGGGCAGCAGAAGCTCCCGATGTCCGCTTCTTTCCTGGCAAGCGCCCCGGCCGCTATGCCGCAGGTGCCCTCGCCCACAGCTATCTTGATTCCGTGGTCCTCGGCATATTCCTGCATGATGGGAAGAAAGGCCGCATAGATCTGCTGGTTCAGGATTACGACCAGATCGGCATCCTCCAGCGGAGGGGCATGCTTTACCGGCCGGCGTTGCCACCCTTCGGGCATCTCCTGGGTTTTGGAAGGGTCCGAGAAGGCCTCGCCCCGCATTTCATCATGGACTGCCCATGCGGAAGCACAAGAGAGAAGAACCGCCAGGAGGCAAAATCCAGATAGAATCCGCCGTATTTCGATTAACTCGAACATTGGCTTTCCTTATTATACCTCGAAATCCGCGACTCGTCTCAATGCTCTATTGATCTGCCGGGAGGAAGAACCAAGCCCTCATCCGCTATCCTTATTCATGGCAATGTATTGTATAGGAAAGACTTCACAATTCCCATTATCCGCGGGGCGAGAGCTAATAATCATACTCATAGGGGTCGGCTTCGCCCTTCTCGGGCTTCCTGGACTTCTCGGGCCTGGCGGGTTTCTTCCCGGGTTTCTTCGGGGGCTTTTTGCCGGCCTTGAGGTCGCGCTCGCAGGAGCAGAGTGGGAAGAAGTCCTTGGGGGCCTCGCGTCCGCAGTGGGGGCACTTCAGGGTCTCCATGTCGTCGAGGTCGGCCATCGGGGCACCTCCTTATAGAATAGGCTAAGCCCTGCCGCCGAAGCGCATGAAGCCCTCCCACCGGAAGAAGAGGTCGCGGGTGGCCCGGAGGTCGCCGCCGCAGTAGCGGGCGATGTCGAGGCTCCGGCCCTGGCGGAAGAGGCCCGTGACGTCGTAGCCCGTGATGTCGCCCTTGGGGCTTTCTATGCCCAGGGCCCGGCACCACATGTCGAGGCTGAAGCGCTTGCGCACGGCGCCGAAAAATTGCAGGCGGTCCATCAGGTCTATGTGCTCGTCGCTGTAGCGGTTGGGCATGAGGTCCTTGGTGGGCCTTATCCTGTGGAGGGCCGAGCGCACGAGCAGGAAGGGGCAGTCGAAGCCCCGGCCGTTGAAGGTCACCACGCTCCGGTAGCTCCTGACGGTCTCCCAGAACTTCCGGAGGATGTCGGCCTCCGTGCCGGCCTCGAACTTGAGGCCCTCCTCCTCGAAGGGGAGCACGGCCTCGGCGCCCAGGGGCTGCTGGAAATAGACGGCCCCCTTGTCGGTGTCGGGGTTGAGGAGGCCGATGGCCACGACCTCGCCGGTCTGGGGATAGAACGAGAGGGACTCCCGGACGGAGGCTACCTCCTCCTCCGTCTCGGCGCCGCGGAGCATGTACTGCCTCGCGGCCTCGTCCAGCGACTCCAGTTCCCTGCCCGCGGTCTCTATATCAAGGATTAGCCGGGACATCTTCCGCCGGACTTTCCTCTATCCCCTTGAAGATGGTCCAGGTCTTAAGGAGGTCCACGGCCCTCTGGAGCTGGTTGTCCTCCTCCTCGCTGAGGGGCCTGAAGACCGAGGTCTCGGTCTCTGGCCCGTCCCCGCCTTCCGCGTCCTTCGCCTGGTCGTTGCCCAGGTGCCCCTCCAGGTCCTTCTCCCTCACCACGCGGTGCGCCTGCTGGCCCTCGGAGGCCGAGAGCTTCACCGTGATGTCCGGGGTGATGCCGGTGGACTGTATGGAGGTCCCCTTGGGGGTGTAGTACTTGGCCGTGGTTATCCTAAGGCCCGAGCCGTCGCTGAGGGGCACCACGGTCTGCACCGAGCCCTTGCCGAAGGTCTGCTCGCCCAGCACCATGGCCCGCCTCCAGTCCTTGAGCGCCCCGGCCACGATCTCCGAGGCGCTGGCGCTCCCGGGGTTCACCAGGACCACCATGGGCATCTCCTGGAAGGCCGTCCCCTTGCCGCTCGTGTGGTACTCCGTCTTATCGCCGTCGCGGCCCTTAATGTAGACCACGAGCCTGTCGCTGGGCAGGAACTTGCTCGAGACGTCCACGGCGCTGTGGAGGAGCCCGCCGGGGTTGTTCCTCAGGTCCACTATGAGGGCGGCGATGCCCTCCTTCTCGAGCTTCCCGAGGGCCTTTTCGAGGTCCGAGGCGGTCCTCTGCTGGAACTGGGTTATCTTCACGTAGCCGATGTCCTCCTCCAGGACCTTCGACTTCACGCTCTTAATCTTGATGATGTCCCTCGTTATGGTGAAGTCCCGGG
>JASFVA010000038.1:0-9328 GCA_050050055.1 Nitrospirota bacterium | reverse complement strand
ATATGCCCTGTCCATCCGCTGAGAGCCGGCGGGCAGGGTGCGCTTGTACTCGGAATAATCGTGCATGTATTCGACGAAGTACTGAAGCCCCATATTGAAATCTTCCATCAGCTGCCTTTTATAAGTTATCAGCAGCTTTGTCGAAGAGTTGGGTACGAGGGGATCGTCGCCGTCGCGGTCCTCCCTCGAATCGTAATATCCCGCCTCGAGGCCGAGGATCCCGCCCAGGGCCCTGCCCTCGACGCTCGCGCCGTAGACCGAGAGCTCGGGGAAGAAAAAACCTCCGCCTGTGGACATTGCGGGAGCCCTGAAAAACCCCTTGTAGAAATAAAGCGATGCATCGACGCCGCCCAGTCTGCGGTATGCCCTTATCGCCACCTCGGTGTTTTCAAGAGTCGTTGCCGGGTCGTCGGCGTCCACGCTCATCGAATTATGGAACCGCTCAGCTTTTGGAAATTTGTTCGGCTCGAAAAAGGGCACGAGCACGACCTCGAAGTTCGCCGCCGAGGGATAAAGCCCGGCCTTCACGCCGTCGACCCCTTTCTTGAGGTACTCCAGAGGCCTCCCCGAGAAGAAGGCCTCGTAGTCCTTCGGGAAGACGTCGTTTATGAATATCAGGTCCCCGAGCCCCCAGGTGATTATCTGCCTGCCGAGCCTGAGGTCCCAACTGGTTGACACATAGTCGACATACCCCTCCCTGAGCTCGACGTCGGCCTCGTCGTCGATGTGGTCATAGAATGCGTCGGCCTTGATGGACAGATAGAACGGGTCGCGGCTGCCGTCGAGCTGAAGCTGAAGCCTCTCCTCCGCCCATTTGAAGTCGTCCCCGTCGGGATTTTCTGATGCCGCACTGACGGAGTAGTTCCCCTGGAAGAAGCCGTGCAGCGTAAAGTCCGACGCCGCTGAGAGTGAAGGCCCCACGAAGAAAACCACAAAGGCCGCGCATAAGGCGGCTAAGAGCTTTTTCTTGCGAGCATGCATACAAGTTACTCTATTGGATCCACTTCTTGAGCGGCCTCTTGAGGAACCGCTCGCTGAAGAGGCTGTCGTCTATGCCCAGGTCGTATTCGGTCCTGTTGAACGTCACCTCCGTCCTGTGCCCGCTCTGGAGGTTCTTCATCGTCCTCTTTGTCACCGTGGGGAAGCCGTCGATTTCCTTCACCTCGTCGGCGGTGAACACGCGGTAGAGCTCGCCCCGCCTGTCATAGTATTCCTCCTTGAGGGGGAGGAAGTTCTCCTTGTCGACCCACGTGAGCTTGTGGCTCCAGTCCATGTCGCCCGCCTTGGGGGTGCTCTTTATTACATAGCAGTCTCTTCCGCCGAGTTTCTCCTCTTTCACCATCTCGTGAGAATCGTCCTCGGGGTCCCTGCCCGAGACGTCCTCGTAGGTGAAGTCCGAGCCAACGAAGCTCGAGGCCTTGTCCTCGGCGGCTATCCTCCGCACCATGTTCAGGGCGGGCACGAAGAGCCACCGGTCGTCGTTCTTCGCAGGATATTTATACACCATGAAGGTCATGTCCCTCACGTCGGCGGGCTGGAAGAAGTAGATGAAATACTTCTGCTCTCCCCCCTTGTAGTTCTTCCTGAGCATAGTCATCTCGCGGACGCGCTCTTTGCCATCCTCCGTTATCAGCCTCATCATGACCCGGGCCTTGGAGTCGTCGCCCTGGTAGAGGAAGGCCTCCTGCGACTTCTTCATGGCCTCATCCGGCTCGAGGGCATAGAGGTCTCCCGCAAATATTGTTACGAGCATCAGGAGCCCGAAAAATATCCTTTTCATCTACTTGCCTCCGTTCATGTCAGGTTTTCAGCAGCACCCGCCTGAAGCTCCCTATCAGGGCGGGCAGAAACACCAGCGTGGTGATGCCGGCGAAGAACGCCAGGGAGCCGAAGAAAAGCCCCACCGTCACGTAGGGCAGGAGCGTGGCGAGCACGAGGGGCAGGAATCCAAGCCCCACGGCCACCGCGTTTCTGAATATGGCAAGGGCGGGCTCTCCCCCCATGGTCCAGCGCATCGTGGATTCCAGGTCCCCGGTCTCTTTGAACTTGTCCCTGAACCTCTGGACGAAGTGTATGGCGAAGTCGACGCCGAGGCCCAACGCCAGGGTGGAGCATACGGCGATGGGCATGTCGTACTCCTTGCCGCCGAAGCCTATTAGCCCGTAGGTAAAGAGCACGGAGAACCCCAGCGGAAGCATGGCAACGAACCCCCACCAGAAAGAGCGGAACTGCAGGATGAGCAAGATGAATATGACCCACCAGGAGCCCACGGTGGCCTTGAGCATTCCCACCACCATCAGCTTCTGCCAGATTATGTTGAGGTACGGCAGGCCCGACCACTGGAGCTCGATTCCCTCCGGCGGGGGGTTGGCCTCCACATATCGCGCGACGTCGTCCACCACGGCGGTCATGTCCCGGTTGTCGCCCGACTTGAGCTGCACCCAGACATTCGCCTTCCGGAAGTCGTAGTCCACGAAGTTGTCGAGCTCGTCGGGGTCGCTCGACATGAGGAAAAGGAAGAGGTACTGCCCTATGGCCCCCCTGGTGTCCGGAAGAGCTTCGTATTGTTTGTCCTCGTCGTGCAGAACGTAGTTGACCCTCTTTACCACGTCCGCCACCGACGTGGTCTTACCTACAAGGTCGAGGGACTCCAGATGGTCCTGAAGGCCTTCCATATAATTCATTACCGCGGGCTTCTTGATGTCGTCGTCAGAGCCACCCTCCAGAACGAGATAAGAGATATAAGTGCCTCCTATAAGGTCGTTCAGCGCGCTGTCGGCCACCCTTATGGGATGGGAGGTCTTGAACCACTTGACCGGGTTGTCGTTGACCACGAGCCTCATGACGCCGAAGACCGCCACGGCTATCAGGACCGCCCCGAAGACCACCACGAGCTTGCTCCTGCCGAGGGAGAACCTGCCGAGGGCGGCGAGCATGGGGCTCCCCTCCTCCTTCCCCACGATGGGCTTTCTCTCCCTCAGGAGCATCAGGCAGGCAGGGATCAACGCCATCGAAAAGAACCACGCGACAAGAACGCCCAGGGCCACGAAGAGGCCGAAGACCTTCACCGGCGGGATGTCCGCCCAGGCCAGCATGGAAAAACCCACCGCCGTGGTTATGGAGGTGAAGAACATGGGCTTCATGAGCTCGTCGAAGACTTCAAGCACGGCCTTTTTTCTGTCCCCCACCCGCGGGAGCTTCTCGAAGAAGTCGCTCAGGATGTGCACGCTGTCGCAGACGGCTATGGGCATCAGGAACACCGGTATCATCGAGGACATGATGTGGACCTTGTAGCCCATCCCGATCATCGCGCCCATGGTCCATGTCACAGAGAGCATCGCCACCGCCATAGGGGGCACTATGAGGGAGACCCTCCTGAATATGACGAACAGTATGAGCATGAGGAGGCCGCCGGCCAGGGGGGCAACGACGGCCATCTGGATGAACATTTCCCTGCCGAAGGTGTCCTCGGCGATGGGGAGCCCGGCCATGTAGTACTTCTCGGGGCCTCCGAGCTCCGTATATATCGCCTCGACCTCCTCGCCCACCTCGTGGGCGATGTCCTTGCTCTCAATGGGGATGTAGATGGCCGCGCCCCGGCCGTCGGAGGAGACGAGCCTGTCCCGGAAGAGGGGGTTGTCGAGCACCTCCAGCCTCAGTTTCTCCAGGCCGGCCTCGTCCCCGGGCACCTCGGCCATGGGCGGCCTCACGTTCAGGGTGCCGTCCCTGGCCACCACGTTATTCGTCAGCGTGAGGCTCATCACGTCGTCGGCGATGACGCCCTCTATCTCCAGGACCTCCTCGGAGATGCGCTTGACCTTCTCGAGGCTCCCGGGGTTGAAGATTCCCTCGTCGTTGACGACGCCGAGGACAATTAGCTCCTCGATGCCGAAGTCCTCCTTGACGCCGTCGTGGAAGACCCTGATGGGCTCGTCCTCCCGGAGCATGTTCTCGGGGTCCGTGTCGATGACTATCTTAGGGAACTGCACCGCGAAAATCACGGTAAGGACGCCAATGAGGAAAAGAATGGTTTTGGGACGCTCCACCGATAATTTTACGAGCAGCATTATCGCGCTTTTCATCTCGCCTCCGGATTGATATTGGTCGCTCTTAAAAAGTCAGGTTCATGTCCGCATTCACTCTTCATACATCAAGGCCAGTTCATGAAGCCGTGCTTCATCTTGAAAAGAAAATACCTTTCGTACCACATCTTCATCCACTTCGCCGCCATGGTCTTCCTGAGCGTCAGGTTCTGCCTCGGCGGAAGGACGGGCTTGGCGCTCATGTAGGCGGCCGTGCCTCCCATGTCCATGAGGCAGATGGCGTTCATCTCGTAGCGATCCGGGGGAGCCTTGCCGGCGACCTCCGCCGCTATCGTCCGGGCCGCCGTGAGGGCCATCCTGACGGTCATGAACCCCACCTTCGGCACTCCCGTGGGCACCGGCGTGGGCTCGACCGGGGCTATGGCCATGGCCACCCCGACGGTGAAGATGTTCTTCTGGTTCTTGTTCCGCATGTGCTCATCCACCGGTATGAACCCCCTGGGGTTTCCCAGGTGGGCCACCGCCGGGACGCCCTTCATGGCGGGGGCGAACATGGCGAGCTTAAACGGCGCTTTCGTTCCGTCCTTCAGCCTCACCTCATCGGGCGTGAACTCCTCCACCGCCTGGTTCGAGAGCACTTTTATGTCCCTCTGGGCGAACTCGTCCTCGAGCCACCTCTTGGACGCCCCGAAGCCGCCGATGCCGAAGTGTCCGATATAGGGCTCCGAGGTTATGAAATACATCGGCGCCCTGTGCCTCATCTTCCGCTTTCTGAGCACGTAATCCACTTCGAAGGCATACTCGTACGAGGGGCCGAAGCAGCTAACGCCCTGCACCGAACCCACCGCTACAGGGCCCGGCTCTTCGAGGAACCTCTCCCACGCCTGCCTCGCCCTCTGGGCTTCGTCGAGGGTGAAGATGCACTCCGTGTGCCCGCCTTCGGGGCCGAACCCCGGCACCTCGTCGAAGGCGAGGGCGGGGCCCGTGGCTATCACAAGGTAGTCGTAAGGAAGCTCCGCCGTCCCGGTCGAGACCTTCGAGGCGTCGGCATCCACGCCCTTGGCCTCCTCGTGCCTGAAGGCAATCCCTTTAGGTTCGAGGATGTCCTTGAGCGGCAGGGTTATGTCCTCGGCCCTGCGCCAGCCCATGGAGAGCCAAGGGAGCGAGGGGATGAAGACAAACCTGTCGAGGTCCGATACGACGGTTATCTCCGCCTTTTTCCCAAGCAGCCTCTTGAGTTCGAAGGCCGCCGTGAGCCCGCCAAAAGAGCCGCCCAGTACCACTATTTTCGCCATGTTGTCTCCTCCCCTGTTGTTTTCTTATCGCCTCTATATTTTTATCAGAAAAGCCCGACGACTTTGTCCTCTTCCGCCATGAGGTCCACGAGCTCCCCATAGCCTATTTCCTTGACCCCCGGCTCCAGGTCCCTTATCCCCCTGAGCTTAAGGTCCTCCCCCATCGCGTAGGCCGTGCCGCAGAACCCCTCGAGCCTCTCGGGCTGGGCCAGGTATACGGCGTTCTGAAGGAGCGCTATATCGGCGGCCGTGTCCCTGGCGAGCTTCACCGCCCGCCTTGCATCCTGAGTCCCTGGCGCGCTTTTTATGATTACGAGCATTGTGGTCTCCTTCCCTAAAAGATCATTACCTTGTCGGCCCCGCCCACGATGTCCGAGGCCTCGGAGCCGCTTATAACCTTGACGCCCTCCAGGAGGTCGGCCTCCTCGAGGCGCTCCTCCCTGAGCGAGGACTTATCGGCATAGACCTTTACGTCCATGTCCACGCAGTCGCCGATTCCCTCGCCGATGCTGTCGTACTCGGTGCCCGAGGCGTCCTGGGCCTTGAGGGCGGCGTGCACCCCGGAGTCGAAGAGGACCAGCCTCGTGTCCATTTCCTCGCTCACCCCGCCCAGGGCGTGGCGCACTGCCTCGGCGGCGTCAACGCTGCCGTAGGGCGCCCTCCTGAGAATTATGCATATGCTTTCCGCCATGCTCCGCACCTCCCTAAGCCCCGAAGTTCAGGAAAATCCCCTCGGACTTGATGACGTTATAGAGTCCCTTGAGGGAGCTCATCTCGCCCCCCTCCATTGCGTCCTGGGCCGCAAGACCGCGGCTCTGCATGCAGCCGGTTCATATGTCCACCTTCATGCCCTTTCCCACGAGGTCCTCGAGGGCCTTCAGCGACTGCGGCACCTGCCCCTTCACTATGGTGAAGACGCCGTCGCCCGAGGCTATGAGGCGCACGCCGTGCCCTTTGGCGAGGGCGGCCTCGGCGAGCCTGATTACCGTGTGGGTGTTTTCGTAGCTATAGGGCGTGGTGGACAGGAACAGGGCTATCTCCTTTTTCATGGCTTCCTCCTTCCGGGGTTTTGAGCTCCAAGCTATATGCTTACATTCAAACCATTGAATGCATCAATTATGAAAAAGGCCCTCCCGCTTACCTTCTTAAACAATTTGCTGCTCCTTTTCATCTGTCCGACGAGCACCTCTTTCATGATGGAGCAGGCCTCGAGAATCCTCGGGTCGGCGAGACTGTAATAGATGGACACTCCCTCCTTTCGGGCCTCGACCAGGCCCTTGTGCCTAAGGAACGAAAGGTGTTGCGATACGTTGGCCTTTGGGATGCCCACGATGGCCACCAGCTCGTTGACCCGCTTCTCTCCCTCCCGCAGGGCGTTTATGAGCTCAAGCCTCCTGGGGTTCGCTATGGCCTTGCAAAGCTCGGCCTGGAGTTCAAATATCGGCTCCTTAATCATCCCCTATTGCCCGGATACTTCCCCTTCTTGGTCACGGGACAGCATGCCGGCGCCGGAAGCTCCTCGGCGTAATCCTTCTTAAGGATGGAAAGCAGGTCCGGTATTAGCGGGTCCCTCAGGAAATAGCACCTGAGCCTTCCGTCCATGTAGTAGTCGATTATGTCGAGCCTCCTCAGAAGCGAAAGGTGCTGGGAGACGTTGGGCTGTCTGATGTCGAGGAACCTTTCGAGGTCGCTTACGCACTTTACGCCCTTTACCAGCTCGTCGAGGATCATTATCCTCACGGGATGGGCTATGACCCTGAGGAGCTCTATCTTATTGTTGGACACCGGGGTCTCGGTGACCTCCGTGGGGCAGACCGCGCCATCTGACATCTGGTTTCCTCCTCCAAGGATTGTATTCTGATATGCGAAGCTTAGCATGTTTGAATATTAAAATCCACTATCCGGATTTTTATCAGGACCAGGGGGTTGTCATAAAATTGCCATAATAATAATCCGAAACAATGGAAAGCCGAAAGCCTCTGAAATTTAAGGGGTTTTTTAGGGGAAGCCAGGGTTTAAGCCCCGTTAGCGGTTATTGTGAAATGCCGTTTGAAGTCCGGGAGGGACACCAGAGCCCTATCCGCTCCCACGCCGATTACCCGTTGAGTCTAATGCATTTTCGGCCGGCGAAAGAGAAACCGCGCCGTGCCCTACTCCCCCCTCTTGGCCTCGTCCCAGAGGGCGTCCATCTCCTCCAGGGTCATATCGGCCAGGTCCCTTCCGGCCTCCTCGGCCTTCATCTCTATGTGCCTGAAGCGGTGGATGAACTTGCTTATGGTGCGTCGGAGGGCGTCCTCGGGGTTCACGCCCACGAAGCGCGAGACGTTCACCAGGACGAAGAATATGTCCCCGAGCTCGTCCTCTATCTCCGCCTGGTCCTTCCTCGCCAGGGCCGCGCGGAACTCCCCGAGCTCCTCCCCGAGCTTGTCCATGACGTCCTCCACCCGCTCCCAGTCGAAGCCCGCCCGGGCCGCCCTGGCCTGGAGGCGGTGGGCCCTGAGGAGCGAGGGCATGGCGCTGGGGATGCCCTCGAGGAGGGATTTCCTGAGCTTCCCCTCCTCTTTCTTCTTCTCCTCCCACTGCTCCACGACCTCTTCCGCCGTCTCGAGCTCCGCGCCCCCGCCGAAGACGTGGGGATGGCGGGAGCGCATCTTTCCGCCGATGCCCTCGATGACGTCGCCTATGTCGAACTCGCCCCTCTCGCGGGCGATCTCGGCGTGGAAGAGTATCTGAAACATGAGGTCCCCCAGCTCCTCCTTTATGTTTTCCGGGCGGCCCTCCTCGATGGCCTCCAGGACCTCGTAGGTTTCCTCCACGAGGAAGGGCTTGAGGGAATCCCTCGTCTGCTTCCTGTCCCAGGGGCAGCCCTTGCGGAGCCTGCGCATTATTTCCACGAGCTCTTCGAACCCCATGCCCCTATATTAGCACGCGGGCGGAGGCGGCCCGCCCCGCCGGCCGCGCACCCTGAGTCGCGCCCCGGGGCGTTTTCCGGTAGAATGTCCCCATGGGCGGCCTATACATACACATACCCTTCTGCCTCGCCAAGTGCGCATATTGCGATTTCCTCTCCATTCCCTTCGACGAGGGAGTCGCCAGGAGGTATGTGGAGGCCCTGAAAAGGGAGATACGCCTGCGCGGGGGGCGGACGCTCAAGACCCTTTATGTCGGCGGGGGGACCCCCACGGTGCTCGGCGCCGACGCCCTGGGGGAGATTTTCAGGACGGTCCGCGAGTACTTCGAGATATCCCCCGGGGCCGAGATAACCGTGGAGGCCAACCCCGGCACGGTGGACGCGGAAAAGGCCGGGGCCCTCTCGGACTTCGGGGTGAACCGCCTGAGCATAGGCGTCCAGTCCTTCGACGACGCGGAGCTGCGCTTCCTGGGGCGCTGCCATACGGCCATGGAGGCCATCAGGGCCGTGGAGTCCTCGGGCTTCCAGAACTTCTCCGTGGACATCATCTACGGCATCCCCGGCCAGAGCATGGAGACCTGGCGCCGCACGGTGGAGCTTGCGCTCTGGGCGAACCCCACCCACATATCCTCCTACGAGCTCACGGCGGAGCAGGGGACGAAGTTCTACGACGACCTCATGGGAGGGGAAGTGGAGCTCCCCCCGGAGCCCCTCGTCGTGGAGATGTTCGACTTCGCCGTGGACGCCTTCGCCCGCGGCGGCCTGGAGCACTACGAGATATCGAACTTCGCCCGCCGGGGGTTCGAGTGCCGGCACAACCTCAACTACTGGAAGAGGGGCGAATACATCGGCCTGGGGGCCGGGGCCCACTCCTTCGAGGACGGGCGGCGCTCCCGGAACACCGGATACGTCTTCAAGTACATCGAGGCGCTCTCGAAGGGCCTGCTCCCCGTGGAGGACTCCGCGGCCGTCACGGCGGAGGAGGAGATAAAGGAGATAATATTCCTGGGCCTGCGCATGACAAGGGGGCTCAGCGTGAAGAAGATGGGTTTTCTCGCGGAGGCCGCCGAGGAGCTCGT
>JASFVA010000037.1:0-9354 GCA_050050055.1 Nitrospirota bacterium | reverse complement strand
TGGAAAGCGGGGGGGATGTCAATGTGCAATATTGGTTGTGTAAGCCGGGGGAGTCGGGAAGGGAAGGCCGTGGAAGGAAGTCCGGCTTCTCCGGCGCGGGCCGAGAGTTCCGGAGTGTCCAGAAAGCGGCTGCGTCAGGAGAGGTCGTCCTCGCTCATGGCTTGGACGAAGGCCTGGGCGAGGTCGGGGTCGAATTGCGCGCCCGCGTTGATCTTAATCTCCTCTATCGCCAGGTCGAAATCCACCACCGAGGGGTGGACGTGGGGAGTGATTACCTTTTCCACGCTCTTGTAAGAGTCGGTGCTCACCATGGCGTCGAAGGCCTCGGCTATGGCTATTATCCTTGAGTCCAGGGGGATATCCGTGCCCTTCAGGCCCGCGGGGTAGCCCTTTCCGTCGTAGCGCTCGTGGTGGTGGAGCACGACGGGGACGATGTCGGCGTAGAAATTTATCGGCCTCAGCAGGTCGGCGCCCACTTCGGCGTGGGCGTGGTAATCCGAGGGCGTCTTCGCTTCCGACTTGCTTATCCTTATGAAGCCTATGTCGTGGAGCAACGAGGCCTTGTAGAGCCTTTTCCTTTCCTCCTCGGGCATCTCGATGGTCTCGGCCACCCTGAGGGAGTACCTCGCCACCCTCTTGGCGTGGCCCCGCTTTCCGGAGATGTTCTCTATGGCCTCGATGAGTATGTTGGTCAGGTGTATCTCGAAGTTCCTCCCGTCCTCGACAAAACGGGTCTTTTCCAGGGAAAGGGCCGCCTGGTCTGCGAAGTATGTGAGGAGGCTCTCGTCCTCTTCGCTGAAGGCGCCCTGTTTCCGGCTGACGAGCTCCAGGGCGCCCAGGGAGGACGAGTCGAGTTTAAGGGGAACGCACAGGATGGATTTCGTCCCGGAGCCGGCCAGCTTGTCGGCCTCGGGATAGAACCTCGAGTCGCGGGCCGCGTCTTCGATCCTGACCGGTCTTCCCCTGTCCACGGCCCACCCCACTATTCCCTGGGACCTCGGGATGGTGCTCCCCTCGAGCTCGGCGGTGCCCTGCCCCGTGACTATCCTGAAGGTCAGGGAGTCGCTCCCTTGGGTCAGCAGCAGGGAGCCGGCGTCGGCCCCCGTCATGTCTATTGCCACGTCCATTATCTTCTTGAGCAGCAGATCGCTGTAGCCTATCTCGTGGACCTGGCGCGAGGTGGTGAGGAGCTTTTGCAGTTTCTCGCTGTATTCCTCAATGGCGAGAATTGCCTTCCTGGAAGTTATTTTCGAAGTCAGGAGGCCGGCCACGGAGAGAACCACGACGATCACCAGCATCGTGACGACGGAGTAGACCGGCACGTAGTCGAGGGTGTCGTAGACGAATTTTATCACCAGGAACAGGATTACGGAGGTTACGAGGAGGACCGAGGCGTTGAGCACCCGTATCCAGTACTTGATGAACTCGATGGTCGAAAGATTCCTGGGGTCTTCGGGCTTCATCGAGGATTTTTTCTCCATGCCAGGGCCGGATGAATTACATTACAGGGGCATCCGTTCCAAGGCTGTCTAATAAAATGAGTATAATGTCGGTTTACACACCTCATGGTAGTATCATACCTGTTTCCCGCCGGCCTTGCAAGGGAAAACTCTTTGTCCCCCCCCACCCGGGGGGACAAAGAGGCGTGAAACTTCTAAAAAATAGACCGGGTTTGCCGCTTAACGCCTGGCTCGCCGTGAAGAGGAGCTCGACGGAAGGAGCCAGAGGGCAAAAAGCGCAAGACAGGACAGCCGGAGCAGCCCTTTTCGCGTCGGGTTCCGGCACGGTGCCATTGTCTCCATTGGCATGGCGGAATACCCAGGCCTACGGAATGAGCAGCCTGTCAGCCGCCTGGGCGCCCTGGGATCCGCAGGGGCCCGCATGACCATCTCACGATAAAGGTTCGGCCGATGGCTATTGCGGCAGGGTCGTTACTTGCAGGCCACGGCCCCCTCCGCAAGTATCAGGGTCATGTCCCCGGCCGTGGAGACCATCGGGTACTGTACGGAGGGCCTGCCCCTCAAGAGGTTGTAGCCGGTCTCCTTGGAGTACTGGGCCTCCAGCGGAGGTGATATCTCCACGTTCCTGCCGTACTGGGCGAACCGCGAAATGATGTTTCCGCAAACGATGTTCACGAATTCCTTGACCGCGTCGGCCACTATCTCGCCGGGCTCGTTCACGGCGTTTGAGCCGAGGATGCCCGAGGCGATGACCTCGGAGGCCTCGAGGGAGCAGGAGAATATGTAGTCGTAGCCGGGGTCGCCCTGGAGGCTGACGGCTACTACGGCGAAATTCCTCCCGGGCTCCTCGGCCTTCAGCGAGGCCTTCCCCACCTTGGCCGTTATCCTCGATATCCGGTAGAGCATCTTCCGGGTAAGGACGACCATGTCGCCCACCGCCCCGGGGTTCTCCACGCCGCCGGGGACTGCTATCTCGCCGGTGGAGTAGCCGGCCTGGTCCTCCTTGAAGTCCTTGAGGTGCTTCATCAGGTCGTTTGTAGAGAGGAAGCCCTTCCTGACCATTATCGCCCCGATGTAGTAGTGGTCGTTCTTCTGGCGGGTGAGAATCTCGTTTATCTGGTCCCGGGAGAGGAGGCCCGTCTCGAGGGCTATCTCGCCGAAGAGGGCGTCCGTCGTCTTTTGCTCGGTGTTTATCCTGGAGGCCTGTTCCCTGGTGAGGTAACCCTTGGAGACCGCGTAGTCCCCGAACAGGAGGTTGGCCGTCTCCTGGAAGTCCACGGCCTCGATCAACTGCTCCGGCGATATCGCTCCCCGTTCGAGGAGGTACTGGCCGAAGAACTTGACGCTCATTCCCTTAGAGCCCGCTGAGCGTCTCTACGACCTTGGCAGGGTCAAAGGGTTTAGAAAGCACGCTCTTGGCCCCGAACCTCAGGGCCTCCGTTGTCTTGTCGCCCACGCCCGCAGCGGAGGATATGACGACTATGTTGGCGTTTTCGTCGAGGCTCATGAGACTCCTTATGGCCTGCAGGCCGTCCATCCGGGGCATCACGATATCCATGCACACGATATCGGGCCTGAGTTCCGTGTACAGCTTTATCCCCTCGATGCCGTTGCTTGCGTGTCCGACTACTTCGAAGGCCCCGGCGTTTTCCAGAATGTTCCCGAGCTGCCTGGCAACGGCGGCGCTGTCGTCCACGATGAGGACTCTCTTCTTTTCCATAAGGCCGCCCCCCCTCGCTCCAAGAGTCGCCTTATTATAATACAGCCGTTGCGTCAATTTCCCTGTGTCTCCACGCCCGAAACGGGCATAATGCGTTTTCCGAACGCATCTTTTTCCCGCCGTGAGCAGGGGCTTTGCGCCATTGATATTTCCCGCCCCGGAATACTACTATATTACTGTTTTGACGGCGGTCGCGGACAACATCGAGGAGGTGCGCCGCAGGATAGCCCTTGCCGCCGGCAGGGCCGGGCGGGAGCCCTCGGCCGTGAGGCTCGTGGCCGTCTCAAAGACGGTGAGCGCCGGGGGCGTAAGGGAGGCCTACGACGCCGGCCTCAGGATATTCGGGGAGAGCAGGGTGCAGGAGGCCCTCGAAAAGGCCGGCGAGCTCCGGGGCCTGGACGTGGAGTGGCACATGATAGGGCATCTCCAGAAGAACAAGGCCAAGGCCGCGGCGGGGCTCTTCGAGGTGATACATTCGGTGGACTCCGGCGAGCTCATGGAGATCGTGGACAGAAACGCCGGCAGGTTGGGAAAGGTGCAGAGGATAATGATACAGCTTAAGCTGGCCCCCGGGGACGTCGCCAAGCACGGCGCCGGCGAGGGCGAGCTCGGGGAGCTTCTCCGAAGGGGGGAGCGCCTCGATAACGTCAGTGTCGAGGGGCTCATGACCATCCCCCCGCTCTACGACGACACCGAAAGGGCGAGGCCCCTGTACCGGAGGCTCCGGGAGCTGGCCGACGAGTTCGGCCTCAGGGAGCTCTCGATGGGCATGACCGGGGATTTCGAGGTGGCCGTCGAGGAAGGGGCCACAATGGTCAGGGTAGGCTCGGCGATATTCGGGGAGAGGGAATATTGATCGGCTTTGTAGGCGGCGGAAACATGGCCGAGGCCCTCATAAGGGGCATGGTCGAGGGGGGCGAGAGGGACATCGTGGTTTCCGACCCCAGCGGCGAGAGGAGGGCCCACCTCGAAAAGAGGTACGGGGTGCGCACCACGGCCGACAACACGGAGGCAGTAAGGGGCTGCGAGGTCGTGGTGCTGGCGGTGAAGCCCCAGCAGATGGGAGAGGTCCTCGAGGAGATTGCCCCGTCGGTGACGGCGGAGCATACCGTGGTTTCGATAGCCGCGGGGATCACCCTCAAGTTCGTCCAGGACAGGCTCAGGTCCGACAGGGTCATTCGCGCCATGCCCAACATGGCCGCGCAGGTGGGGGAGGGCATGACGGCCCTCGCCCTCTGCGAGTGCTTCACCGGGAGGGCCGTGAACCTGGTCAAGGAGATGTTCATGGCCTCGGGACGGGTGGTCGTTCTTCCTGAGAAGCACATCGACGCGGTGACCGCCCTCTCGGGGAGCGGTCCGGCCTTCGTGGCGCTATTCGCGGGAGCCATGGCGGAGGCGGGCGAGCGGGCCGGCCTCTCGCGCCGGGACGCTTTGGCCCTGGCCGTTCAGACCCTCAGGGGCACCGCCGGGCTCCTCGACGAGGGCCTCGACCCCCGGGAGCTGATAGAGAAGGTGCGCTCGCCGGGTGGCACCACGGCCGAGGGCCTCAAGGTCTTCGAAGAGCGGGGTCTCGAGGAAATGGTCTTCGAGGCCCTGGAGGCCGCGAGGCGCAGGGCAGGGGAGCTTTCGAGATAAGAATAATGGTTTGCCAAATGTTATTATAGCTACTACCAAAGCGGCGGTAGCGAGGAGGCTGGATGTTTGTGTTGGGTAATTTTCTGGTGGCAGTTTCGGTAGTCCTCGATTACGGTCTCACGATTTACATGTGGATTATCATCATCAACGCCCTCCTTTCGTGGGTGAATCCCGACCCCTACAACCCCATAGTGAGGTTTCTCTACAGGGCGAGCGAACCCGTGCTGAGGCCCATCAGGAGGACCATAGGCGTGGGCTTCGGCATCGACATCTCTCCCCTCATAGCTATCCTCGGCATTTGGTTCATAGAGTTGTTCCTGGTGCAGTCACTGAGGGACATAGCCCTCAGGCTCAGATAAGAAAGGAGTTGGCAATGCGAATAACGCCTCTTGACATCCAGCAGAAACAGTTCCCCATCAAGTTCAGGGGCTTCGACGTGGAGGAGGTCTATGCGTTCCTCGAGATCGTGAGGGAGGAGATGGAGGAGCTCCTCCGGGACAACGCCTCGCTGAAGGAGCAGGTCCGCAGGACCGAGGGCCAGGTCAAGGAGTTCAACGACATGGAGTCCACGATGCGCGAGACCCTGATAACCGCCCAGCAGATGGTGGAGGAGTACAAGCAAAACGCCAGGAAAGAGGCGGAGCTTTTGATCAAGGACGCCGAGCTCAGGGCCGACTCGATAGTCAAGGACGCCCAGGAAAAGGTGGTCAAGATACACGAGGACATAGTGGACCTGAAGGGCATCAGGAGGCATTTCAAGGAAGAGGTCAGGAGGCTCATCGAGTCGCATCTGAAGATGCTGGATTTCGACACCGAGCGGGAGGGCGAAGAGCCCGGTGAAATACAGCGCGGTTAAGGGGGTCCAGGACGTCCTTCCGCCCGACGTCTACCTCTGGCAGAGGGTCGAGGCGGTGGCGGAGGAGGTCTTCGGGGCCTTCGGCTTCCAGGAGATAAGGCCCCCCGTCATGGAATTCACCGACGTCTTCGTAAGAAGCATAGGGGAGACCTCGGACATCGTCGAGAAGGAGATGTACACCTTCGACGACAAGGGGGGCAGGTCGATCACCTTGAGGCCCGAGGGTACCGCGCCCATTGTGAGGAGCTATGTCCAGCACCACCTCTACAACCGCCCCTCCCCGCAGAAGTTCCGCTACGGCGGCCCCATGTTCCGCTACGAGCGGCCCCAGCGCGGGAGGCTCAGGCAGTTCTACCAGCTGGGCGCCGAGGCCTTCGGCGACGCGGGCCCGGAAATCGACGCCGAGGTCATATCGATGGTCAGGCACTTCTTCGAGCGCCTGGGGCTGGGCTCCCTTTCCTTCGAGCTAAATTCCATCGGCGACAGCGAGTGCAGGCCCGCCTACAAGGACGCCCTGAAGGGATTTTTCGCGGGCAAGGCCGAGTCCCTCTGCCCGGATTGCGTGAGGCGCCTGGAGGTCAACCCCCTGCGTATACTCGACTGCAAGGTCCCCGGCTGCATAGAGCTCCGCAAGGGCGCCCCCGCGGTGGGCGACTATCTCTGCGGGGGCTGCCGGGATCACTTCGCGGAGCTAAAGGGGCTCCTCGACCTGCTCGGGGTCCCCTATGCCTTGAACCCCTCGATGGTCAGGGGCCTCGACTATTACACCAGGACTACCTTCGAGGTGACCTCCCAAGCCCTGGGCTCGCAGAACGCGGTGGCCGCCGGGGGCCGCTACGACGGGCTGGTGGAGGAGTTCGGGGGCCCCGGCACGCCGGCCATCGGTTTCGCCCTGGGGGTGGAGAGGCTGGTGGAGCTTCTCCGTGAGAAGGCCCCGCCGGCCCCCGCACCGCGGGTCTTCATAGCCAGCATCGGGAGCGAGGCCGTCCGCAGGGCCCAGGTCATCGCCGACCGCCTCCGGGCCGAAGGGGTCTGGGCCGAGACTGGCTCGCCCGCGAGCTCTCTGAGAAGCCAGATGAAGCGGGCCGACAAGCTCGGGGCCGAGTATGTGCTGTTCCTGGGCGAAGACGAGCTCGGTTCCGGCAGGGCCGGCTGGAAGCGCCTCGCCGACGGCGCCGAGGGGCATGTGGCCCTGTCGGAAGTGGAGGGGTTTTTCAAAGGAAGCTGAGGGAATGAATTCCGAGGCTGACCACATAAGAGACGCCGCCCCGGGTCTCGGCATAACCTTAACCGTGGCGCTAATATCCTATCTTGTGTCTTCCCTGCATCCCTCCTTCGACGCCCTCGTGATTTCCGTCATCTTCGGGATGCTGGTGGCCAACATGCTCGACGACAGGACCCTCATCCAGAGCGGCATAGACCTGGCCCTCAGGATCTTCCTGCCCATCGGGATAGCGCTGTACGGCTTGCAGCTCCGGGTCACGGCCGTGGAGGCGCAGCTCCTGGCCGGGGCCTTCGCCGTCTTCGCCGCGATGTTTGCGGTCTGCTATTTCATCTGCCGGGGAGTGGGGCTCGAAAGGCCCCTCAGCGTTCTCCTCAGCACCGGGATGTCCGTCTGCGGCACCCCGGCCATAGTGGTCATGGCTTCCGTGCTGGTTGCGAAGAAGGAGGACACTTCGCTCTCGATGCTCGCGGTCATTACCGCCGGGCTCGTCGGCATGATAATCTACAGCACCGTGCCGGACATGATGGGGATGGACTCCGAGAAGTTCGCCTTCCTTTCGGGGACGACCCTCCCCATGCTCGGGCAGGTGAAGGTGGCGGCCTCGGCCATGGGGGGCGAGTCCCTCAATATGGCGCTTAGGTACAAGCTGGCGAAGGTGTCGGCCCTGGCCCTGGTGGCCGGGGTGGGGCTCTTGGCTTTAGGCAGGAAGAACGGGAGCTTCCGTTTGCCGTGGTTCATGGCCGTGTTTTTCGCCTTCGCCGTCCTGGTGAACGTCTCGGGGCTGGCCGCGGCCTTCGGGGAGGCCACCAGTTCCGCCAGCGGCGTGTTCCTGTCCGTCGCCCTTGCCGCCGTGGGGCTTTCGATAAACCTCGATTCCGTGGCCGACAGGGGATGGGGGCCCCTCGTGTCGGTGCTGCTGGCCTGGGTGATAATAGTGCTGACGGTCTACCTTGCCCTCAACGTGATTCCCTGGTTGCCCTGGTGAGGAGCAAGTTCCCCTATAAGTTCCTGATGGCCCTCCTGGTCTTCGCCGTGCTGCTCCTGGCGCCCTATTGGCTCGTCACGTATCACAACTTCACCAAGATGGTAGATGACATGGAAGCGGTGGCTCCCCTGACGGCCGAGCAGAGGACCGTGCACGAAGCACGCCTCGACGCGCTCATCGACGACCTGATTTCCCTCGGCTTTTACGTCTTCGTTGTCGCTTTCGTCCTTACGCTCTTTTCCTCCCGGAAGTTCCTCCTGCCCCTGGGTAAGCTCCACTCGGCGGCCCAGTCCATCAAGGCGGGGGACCTGGACGTGCGGCTCGACGTCCGTCCCGGCGAGGAGATGACGGAGGTGATGAAGTCCTTCAACGAGATGGCCGAGACCCTCAAGAAGAACACCGAAGAGCTCATGAGGAAGGACATGTACATAAGCGCCCTGCGGGACCCCATCTGGGTCGCCGACCAGGACAACTTAATCATCGACACGAACCCGGCCTTCTGCGGCCTCTTCGGCTACGAAAGGGACGAGGTCATAGGGTCCCCCATCTTCGACTTCCTGGACGAGGAATCCGACAGGATCTTGAGGCACCAGCTGAGGGAAGGGTCCAAGGGAGACGTCTCCACCTGCGAGGTCTCCTTCATATCCAAGAAGGATGGGATGATACCGGTCCTCATCAGCGCGGCCCCCGTGGTCGAGGGCGGCGAGGTTGTGGCGAAGCTCGGAATAATCAAGGACTTCAGGGCCGAGAGGGCCCTGATGGACGCCCTGCGCGAGGAGAAGGACTTCACCGAGGCCATAATGCAGAACATGTCGGACAGCCTGGTGGTCATAGACAGGGACTTCAGGATAGTCAAGGCCAACATGGCGGCGTTGGCCCACTCCGGAAGGGACATCGTGGGAGACTACTGCTACAGGGTTTTCCATAACCTCCAGGAGCGGTGCCACCTGCACGGCGAGGTCTGCCCCGCCATGAACGTCTTCGAGACCGGGAGGAGCTTCAAGGCGGTGCACACCCATTCCGGGGCCGGAAAGAGCGTCTACCACGAGATAACCTCCTATCCCCTGGGTGACGTCGGCGGGGAGACGAGGTACGCGGTGGAGATACTCAGGGACGTCACCGAAAGCAGGAAGCTCGACGAGGAGATATCGCAGAAGAACAAGGAGCTCACGGTCCTAAACGGCATATCCCGCATACTGAGCCAGTCGCTCAGGGCCCAGGACATCTTCGACAGCATCTTGGATAAAGTCACCGGGCTCACGGAGATGGACGGCGGGGGCATTTACCTGCTGGACGACCCCGGCAGGAGCCTCGAGTGCAAGTACCACAAGGGCCTTTCGGAGGAGGTCGAGAGGGCGGCGGGGCGCCTCAAGCTGGGCGACGACGTCCCGGGCAGGGTGGCCCTCACGGGGCAGAGCGCGATGATTCGCGACCTGGCCGCCACCGGGCCCGGCGACGACTCGCGGCTGAGGC
>JASFVA010000036.1:0-9482 GCA_050050055.1 Nitrospirota bacterium | reverse complement strand
CCATGGACGTATAATATACTTCCCCCTCGCCCAAGTCCACATTAACTCCACGCGATAGGGGCGGGGCGCCGGGGGAAGCCTTTACAAAGGCACCCTTATGGATTATTATTTTACCAATGAAGAAGCTCGTCCTCGCTCTGGCCCAGATAAACCCCACCGTGGGGGATTTCGAGGGCAACTCCGAGAAGATAATCAGCTACATGAAGGAGGCCAGGAAGTACGGAGCCGAGGTGGTGGCCTTCCCGGAGCTCGCCGTGACCGGCTACCCCCCGGAAGACCTGCTCCTTAAGCCCCAGTTCATCTCGGACAACCTCAGGGCGCTGAACACGGTGCGCGAAAACGCCACCGGCATCGTAGCCGCCGTGGGCTTCGTCGACAGGCGCCAGGACATCTACAACGCCGCGGCGATAATCTCCGAAAAGCGCATCGTCGACATCTACCACAAGCACTACCTGCCGAACTACGGCCCCTTCGACGAGTTCAGGTATTTCCAGGCCGGCACGAGGTACCCGGTCTACAAGATAGGCGACGTGGGCCTGGGGGTGAACATCTGCGAGGACATCTGGTACCCCGAGGGCCCCCACGCGGTGCAGGCCCTCTCGGGCGCGGAGGTGATAATTAACATAAACGCATCGCCCTACACCGTGGGCAAGGGGGACCTCCGGGAGAGCAGGCTCGTCACCCGGGCCACGGACTGCGCCTCCGTCATCGCCTACCTCAACACCGTGGGGGGCCAGGACGAGCTCGTCTTCGACGGCGGTAGCATAATAGCCGACGAGAGAGGGAGCATCATAGCCCGGGGCAAGCTCTTCGAGGAAGACCTCGTGGTCTGCGAGATAGACGTGGAGTCGGTCTTCATGCACAGGCTCCAGTTCCCGCTCCGGAGGCAGCAGGCCCTGGGCCTCGAGGAGGCGCACATAGAGACGGTCCACGTGCCGCGCAAGAAGACCGAGCCCAAGGCCAGGCCCCCGAAGCCCGGCTACCGCCCGATGGGGTTCGAGGAGGAGATATACAGCGCCCTGGTGCTGGGCGTCTCGGACTACGTGGGGAAGAACGGGTTCAAGGGCACGGTCATCGGTTTAAGCGGAGGCGTGGACTCCGCCCTCGTGGCCGCCCTCGCCGTGGACGCCCTGGGGGCGAAGAACGTCAGCTGCCTGTTCCTCCCGTCCAGGTACACCTCGGAGGAAAGCCGCGAGGACGCCCGCGCCCTGTGCAGGAACCTGGGAGTAAAGCTCACCGAGATCCCCATAGACGGCGTGTTCGAGAGCTACCTCGAGACCCTGAGACCACACTTCAAGAGGCGCAAGAGCGACTCCACGGAGCAGAACATACAGGCCCGCATAAGGGGGAACATCATCATGGCCTTCTCGAACAAGTTCGGCCGCATGGTCCTCACAACGGGGAACAAGTCGGAGATGAGCGTCGGATACGCCACCCTGTACGGGGACATGGCCGGCGGCTTCGCGGCCATAAAGGACGTGCCCAAGACCATGGTCTACGCCCTGGCGCAGTGGCGCAACCGGAGGGGCAAGAAGCCCGTCATCCCCGAGCGCGTCTTCTGGAAGGAGCCCAGCGCCGAGCTCGCCCCCGGCCAGAAGGACAGCGACGACCTGCCGCCCTACGAGGTCCTGGACCCCGTGCTCAAGGCCTACGTGGAGGAAGAGAGGAGCTTCGAGGAGATCCTACAGCTCGACTGCGCCCCGCAGTGCGCCAAGGACGTCATAAGGATGATAGACCGCAGCGAATACAAGAGAAGGCAGGCCCCGCCAGGCATCAAGCTCACGGGCAGGGCCTTCGGCAAGGACCGCCGGTTCCCCATCACCAACAGGTATCGAAGCTACTGAGGCCGCCCGCAGCACGTCCGGCGCCCCTTCCGGGATTGGCTCGAATCCCCCCCACTGCTCCGGTTAGAACTCCCGGTTCCCCGGATAACGGACTCAATGCGCCCGGACCCGCGCCCGGACCATAGCCCGGGGCATGTCGCCCGGCCTTGGGAATTTCCGCGGGGCCAGGAGGAGTTGGAGATTCGGAACCGGGCAGCCGGGAGAGGGGCTACGTCCCCTCTTCCTCCGTGCCGTAGAGGCGCTTCAGAAGCGCGATGAGGACGTCCTTGTCCTCGGCGTCCTCCTTCAGGGCCGCCGTGGGGGGGTGGATGAGCTTGTTGGTCACTGCCGCGACGAGTTGCTCCACGGCCTTCTTCTCCGCGTCGCCGAGGTTGAGGTTCTTTCGGAGGAACTTTTCGAGTTCCGCCCTCTTTATGGCCTCGGCCTTGTCCCTGAGGGCCATGATGGCCGGGACCGCGTCGAGGGAGGACTGCCACCTGAGGAAGGTCTCCACCTCCTCTTCCACTATCCCCTCGCCCTTGTCGGCCTCCTTCCTGCGCTCCAGGACGTTTTCGTTCACGACGCCCTGGAGGTCGTCGACGTCGTAGAGGTAGACGTTGGCCATGTCGTTTATCGCGGGGTCTATGTTCCGGGGGACGGAGATGTCTATTATGAAGACCGGGCTCTGCTTCCTGGCGCTCATGACGCCCTTCATCTGGTCCTTGGCCACCACGTAGGAAGGCGCCCCGGTGGAGCAGATGACGATGTCGGTGCGGCGCATCTCGTCGAGGAAGCCCTCGTACCTCACGGCCCTCCCCCCCATCTCGCGGGCGAGCTCCACCCCGCGCTCGTAGGTCCTGTTGGCCACGAGGAGCTCCCGGACCCCCGTGTTCAGGAGGTGCTTGGCCGCCAGCTCCGCCATCTCGCCGGCGCCCAGGAGCATCACCGCCTTCTCGCCGAGCTCGGTGAAAATCTTCTTGGCCAGCTCCACGGCGGCGAAGCTTATGGATACGGCGTTTTCCGCGATCCGGGTCTCGGTCCTCACCCTCTTTGCCACGGATATGGACTTCTTCATGAGCTTGTTCAGGAGCACTCCCGTGGCCTTCTTCTGAAGGGCGAACTCGAAGGCGTCCTTGAGCTGGCCCAGTATCTGGGGCTCGCCCACCACCATGCTGTCGAGGCTCGAGGCCACCCGGAAGGCGTGCCTGACGGCATCGCTTCCCGTATGGAAATAGAGGGCGCCGCCGAGGAGTTCCGGCCTTATGCCGTGAAATTCCGAGACGAACCCCTTGATCTCCTCGGAGGCCCTCCCGGGGTCCTTGACGTTGGCGTACATCTCCACGCGGTTGCAGGTCGAAAGGACGAGGGACTCGTTCACGCTCGGAAGCGCCTTCAGCCCCGCCAGGCCCTCCTCGAGCTTAGGCCCGTCGAAGGCGAGCTTCTCCCTTACCTCGACGTCGGCTGTGGTGTGGTTGAGGCCCACTACTAGAAGCTTCATGGGAATACGTGCAGCCCCTTCTGAAGAAGTTTTATCCCGAAGAAAGCGACGAGGATGGAGGCGAACCCCACTATGGACAATATCGCCGCCCTCCTGCCCCTCCAGCCGGCCAGGAGCCTCGAGTGCAGTATGATTGCGTAGATGAGCCAGGTGACCAGGGCCCAGGTCTGCCTGGGGTCCCAGGTCCAGTAGCCGCCCCAGGCGTTCTGCGCCCAGAGGGCGCCGCTTATGATGGCCAGAGTCAGGAGCGGGAAGCCGATGGTTATGAGCCGGTAGTTCACTTGGTCCAGGCTCTGGAGGCTGGGGAGCCTCTGGAACAGCCCCCCCAGGTGCTTGGACTTCACGTAGTGCTCCTGCACCAGGTACATGACGCCGACCCCGAAGGCCAGGGCGAAGGCAGCGTTGCCGGCGAAGGCCAGCACCGTGTGTATGCCGAACCAGTTGCTCTGGAGCACCGGGCTCAGGGGGCTCACCTCCCTGGAAAGCAGCGAGGCCACGACCATGAGGGCGAGGGCCACGGGCATGATGAAAGCGCCCAGGAGCCCGACCTTGTGCCTGACCTCGAGGGCCAGGAACAGCGCGACGATGCACCAGGCGAAGAACGAAGTGGCCTCGTGGGGGCTCGCCACGGGAAAGTGCCCCGCCAGGGCGTACCGCGCCACCACGCTTACGGTATGCGCGAAGAAGCCTATCGCCGCGCCCAGGAGCATGAGGCGGGACGTCATCTTCGAGGAGGCGAAGAGCTCCACCATCCCTATGATCGCCGAGGCGAAATAGAACGTCAGGGCGAGTTCGAAAGCTATGGTGCCCATCAGAAACAGCCCAGCTCGCAGTCCTTTATTTTCACCCTGAGCTCGTTGGCGGCCCGCCCCACCTCGGCGTAGGTTACGCCGAGGTCCTCGGCTATGCCCCTTGCCTCGTGGCAGGTTATCCGCCCGCCCACGGCCTTCTTCTCGATCTCTTCCTTAACCTTTTCTTCCATGCAGGATTTCCAGCACGTAGTCTACGAGCTTGTCCTCGTCCTCCCGGCGGAAAAGCCTCGCCCCCTCGGACGCCGCCCCTGGAGGCGACCCCTCGTAGAGCACCGCGTGGGCCCTTCCGAGAAGGCCTTCAACGTTGTTTTTAAGGCCATTTTCCGCACCGGAGGCTGTGAATATTATAACATCTGCGGTTTCTTTAAGTTCTTCCACGGCGCTGTTGCCCTCCACGATAACGCCCTCCAGGTGAGAGAGCCTGCCGAGGGCTATCGAGAGGGGCTCGCCGATTTCAGGCCCCGGGGCCCTCACCCACAGGACCTCCTGGGCGCCGGCCTCGATGAAGCGGTGGGTGTCCTTGCCGGGCTCCGAAAGTGTTTCGGGGGTGTCTACCACCGAGACGTAGAGCGTCGAGGGCGAACACTTCACGGCCCCCCAGCCCCTGAGCCTGCGGAGTAGCCCCTCCGCCACCCGGGTCTTGCCCGAGCCGCTCCTGTCTCCCCCTATGCCCACCGTGAGAGGCGCCATGAGGGATTATAACAGAGACGCTGAGCCCTACGCCGCGCTCTCGGCCTGCTCCGGGAGCTCTTCCTTGAAGCCGCAGGCCTTGTTGTCGCAGAACTTCACCGCGGCGCCCGAGCGCTCCTTCTTCACCAGGAGGAATCCGGCCCCGCACTTGGGGCACTTCTCGGCGATGGGCCTGTGCCACGTGGCGAACTTGCACTTGGGATAGTTCGAGCAGCTCCAGAAGGCCTTGCCCTTCTTCGTCCGCCGCTCTATGAGGTCGCCGCCGTCCTCGGGGCACTTGACGCCCGTGGGTATGGGCTTGGTGGTCTTGCACTCGGGGTAGGCCGAGCAGGCCAGGAAGCGCCCGTAGCGGCCGCTCTTATAGAGCATGGGCGAGCCGCACTTGGGGCATTTCTCCTCCGAGGGCTTCTCCTCCTCGGCGGGCTTTTCGCCCTCCAGGGGCCTTGTGTTCTTGCACTCGGGGTACGCCGAGCAGGCCAGGAACCTGCCGTGCCTTCCCCAGCGTATGACCATGGGCGAGCCGCACTTCTCGCAGACCTCCTCGGTGGGTATGTCCTCGGGCTTTATCTTCCCCTGCACCTGCTGCGCGGCGGAGAGGCTCCGGTTGAAGGGCCCGTAGAAATCCTTCACCGCCCGGGCCCACTGGTACCTGCCGCTTTCCACCTGGTCGAGCTCGTCCTCCATCTTCGCCGTGAAGCCCACGTCGAGGAGCTCGGGGAAGCCCTCGACGAGATAGTCGTTCACGATGGCGCCGAGCTCCGTGGGGGCGAACCTGCCCTCCTTCTTCTGGACGTATTTCCTGTCCGTCAGGGTCGAAAGTATCGAGGCGTAGGTGCTCGGCCTTCCGATGCCCTTTTCCTCCAGGGTCTTGACGAGGGTGGCCTCGGAGTACCGGGGCGGGGGCTGGGTGAAGTGCTGCGCCGGCAGGAGCTCCCTTAGCCCCAGGCCTGCGCCCTTCCCGAGGTCGGGCAGGGTCTTTTCCCCCTCCTCGGCGGCCTCGTCCGTGCCCTCGGTGTAGAGGGCGGTGAAGCCGGGGAACTTGACTATCGTACCCGTGGCCCGGAAGACGGCCTCGGGTCCCCCGGAGGTGCAGGTGATGGACAGCGTGGTCTGCTCGAGCTGGGCGGGCTTCATCTGGCTGGCGATAAAGCGGTTCCAGACGAGCTTGTAGAGCCTGTACTGGTCCCTGGAGAGAAACTGCTTCGCCGCCTTGGGCTCCATGTCCGCCCTCGTGGGCCGGACGGCCTCGTGGGCCTCCTGGGCGGACTTCTTGCTCTTGTAGGCCGGGGGCTTGGCGGGCACGTAGTCGGCGCCGAAGCTCTTTTTGACGAGGTCCCTGGCCCAAGCCTGGGCCTCCGAGGCGACGCGGACGGAGTCCGTCCTCATGTAGGTTATGAGGCCGTGGGAGCCCTCCTCGCCGAGCTCCACGCCCTCGTAGAGCTGCTGGGCCAGGACCATGGTCTTCTTGGCCGTGAAGCCGAGCTTGCGGGCCGCCTCCTGCTGGAGGGTGCTCGTGGTGAAGGGCGGGGCCGGGGAGCGCTTCCTGAGCTTCTTCTCCACGCCCGAAAGGACGAACTTGCCCGAGCCGAGCTCCGAGCTTATCCTCTCCGCCGTCTTCTCGTCGCGGATGAGGAACTTGTCGGGGCGGCTGATGACGACGTCGCCGCCGTAGCTGTGGAGGGAGGCCTTGAACTCGGGGGGCTCCTCCCCCTCGAGCCTCGCCGTTATCGACCAGTACTCCTGGGGCTTGAAGGCCTCTATGTCGCGCTCCCTGTCCACCACGAGGCGGAGCGCCACCGACTGGACGCGCCCGGCGCTGAGGCCCTTCCTTATCTTCCGCCACAGGAGGGGGCTGAGGCTGTAGCCCACGAGCCTGTCGAGGACCCTCCTGGCCTGCTGGGCCTCGACCTTGTTCAGGTCTATTTTCCCCGGGCGCTTGATGGCCTCCTTCACGGCGTTGGGGGTGATCTCGTTGAAGGCGACCCGGTAGGTCTCCTCCCCGGCCTTCTTGCCCCCTATCTCCGAGGCGATGTGGTAGGCGATGGCCTCCCCCTCCCTGTCGGGGTCCGGGGCCAGGTAGACCCGGTCGGCGCCCTTCGCCGCCTGCTTCAGCTCCTTTATGACCTTCTCCTTGCCGGGTATCACGCGGTACTCCGGCTCGAAGTCCTTTTCCACGTCAACGCCGAGCTTCTTGGCCGGCAGGTCCCAGATGTGGCCCACCGAGGCCTTCACGGAATAGCCCTTTCCGAGTATCTTCTTAAGCGTCCTCGCCTTCGTGGGCGACTCTACGATAACCAGCGAACTCATTTCTTATATACCTCTCCCCTCCAGGCCTAACTCCATATTATCCTTCTCCCCTCGCGAAAAACGAGTGAATATATAGTGTCCAGGTCGAAATCCGTCTGCTCGATAAGCACTGAGGCTATTACCGACCTCAGATGGTCCATCTCCTCCGCCTCGAGGCT
The DNA here is from genome assembly GCA_050050055.1 of Nitrospirota bacterium. Lineage (GTDB taxonomy): Bacteria > Nitrospirota > Thermodesulfovibrionia > Thermodesulfovibrionales > JdFR-86 > JARRNG01. The sequence continues at coordinate 2,194 of JASFVA010000036.1, read as the reverse complement.
CTCGAAAAGCTGCTCTTCTTCCGTCATGTGTTCGGTCTTAGCCATATCTATACCAGGTGGAACCTCTTCCCTTCCGTCTGTTTTACCACGCCCTTCAGTTCGAGGCCCAGGAGAATCGCCAGGGCCTTCGGGGCGCTCAAGCTGCACTTTCGCGAGACGGCGTCGATGTGCATCGGCTCGCCAGACATCACGTCGCACAGGGCCCTTTCCTCCTCCGTCACTTCGGCGGCGGCGGGCCTGGGCCTCCTTTTCCTAAGGAACCCCTTGAGCACCGGCGCGAGCTCCTCCACTACGTCCTCGGCCCCCGTGACCGGCTTGGCCCCGCGCTTTATCAGGCCGTTGGGGCCGTGGGAGGCCGGGGAGTTGATGTTCCCCGGCACGGCGAAGACCTCCTTGCCCTGCTCGAGGGCGCAATTCGCCGTGATGAGGGCGCCGCTTTTAGTGCCGGCCTCGACGACTATCACTCCCATGGAGAGCCCGCTTATGAGCCTGTTTCTGCGGGGAAAGTTCTCCCTGCTGGGCGGCGTGCCGGGCGGAAACTCGCTGAGCACGCAGCCCGAGCCCGCGGCCTTCTCCATGAGCCCCCTGTTTTCCGGGGGATAGGCAACGTCGATGCCGGAGCCCAGCACCCCCAGCGTGCGCCCCCCCGCGGCGAGGCATCCCCGGTGGGCCGCGGTGTCTATGCCCCTGGCGAGGCCGCTTATCACGGTGAAGCCCATCTCCGACAGCTCGGCGCTTATCTTCTCGGCCACCGTGGTGCCGTAGTGGGTGGATTTTCTCGAGCCGACCATGGCTATGGCGTACCTGTCCTCCTTTAGTATTTCGCCTCTCATGTAAAGCACCAAGGGGGCGTCGTCTCCCATCTCGGCAATGGCCTCGGGGTAGTCCCGAGAGCCGTAGTGCGCTACCTTCACGCCCCCGGCTATGAGCTTCTCCACCGCCTCGCCTATTTCCTGCCGGCCGGCGAAGCCCTTTATGCTCCGGGCCCTCACCTCGCCCACGCCCTCCACGGCCCTCAGCTCCCTGACCGAGGCGCCGAAGACCCCGGCCGGGCCGCCGAAGGTAGAGATGAGCCTCCTGATGGTCACGGGCCCCAGGTCCGGCACGGCGCACAGGGCGATGAGGTCGAGCTGGTCTTCCATTTCCGAAGCGGACCCTAACATCTCGCCCCGGGGCTCCTAAGCCCCTTCTCCGCCCAGGAGCCTCCCCACCCGGAGCCTGAGCGAATTGAGCCTTATGAAGCCCTCGGCGTCCTTCTGGTCGTAGACCTTTTCGGCCCCGAAGGTGGCGAGCTCGGGGTCGTAGAGCGACGCCGGCGCCTTCCTGCCCACGACGGTGCAGGAGCCCCTGTAGAGCTTGAGCCTGGCCGTGCCCGTGACCCTCCGGGCTATGTCGTCCATGAGGGCCTGGAGGGCCTCGCGCTCCGGGGCGAACCAGTAGCCGTTATATACGAGTTCCGAATAGCGCGGCACCAGGGAGTCCCTGAGGTGCACCACCTCCCTGTCGAGCGTTATGGACTCCACCGCCTTCCGGGCCGCGTGGAGAACCGTTCCGCCGGGCGTCTCGTAGACCCCGCGGGACTTTATCCCCACGTACCTGTTCTCCACGATGTCGAGCCTGCCCACGCCGTTCAGGCCGGCTATGGCGTTTAGCTTGGCAAGGAGCCTCTCGGGCTTCATCTGCCTGCCGTTCACGCTTACGGGGTCGCCGCCGCTGAAGCCCACCTCTACATACGTGGGCTTGGCCGGGGCCTTCTCGGGCGCCACCATCATGGTGTACATGTCGCCCGGGGGCTCGGCCCAGGGGTCCTCGAGGATGCCGCCCTCGTAGCTTATATGGAAGAGGTTCATGTCCGTCGAATAGGGCTTCTTCTTCGTAACGGGCACGTCGATGCCGTGCTCCTTGGCGTAGTCCATGAGCGACTCCCTGGAGTCGAAGGGCCATTCGCGCCAGGGGGCTATTACCTTTATACTGGGGCTGAGGGCGTAGTAGGCCAGCTCGAACCTCACCTGGTCGTTGCCCTTGCCGGTGGCGCCGTGGGCCACCGCCCCGGCCTTCTCCCTGGCCGCGATCTCCACCTGCCTCTTGGCGATGAGGGGCCTGGCTATGGAGGTGCCCATCAGGTAGCCCCCCTCGTAGACGGCGTTGGCCCTCAGCATGGGGAAGACGTAGTCCTTCACGAACTCCGCCCTCA
>JASFVA010000035.1:0-9582 GCA_050050055.1 Nitrospirota bacterium | reverse complement strand
CTGAACGTCGTCACCAGGGATTTCCCCACCCTATTTTTAGAGTTCGACAGGTCCAAAACCTTCGACCACTTCCCGGTACCGAAGACGGACGTCATCTCAACGAAATACTCGGCGAACTCGACCTATTCTTACAGGAGCGAGGAGTTCAAGGCGCTTTACACCCTCAACTACACCAGGACACAGAGCGACACCCCTCTGACGTTGACCAGGAAAACGGTGACCGACTCCTATTCTGGCACCTATGACCTGAGGCTTAAAAAGGATTTCTGGGATAAACTTGTCGACGTTACCGCCGAGTACAGGGGTAACCTCGGGAGGACGGAAACGACCCTGACGGTGGGGGAGACGGGACAGGTGCTGTTCAGGCGCATCCCCAATGTGGGGCTCCACGCCCGCGACACATTCGAGCGCGACATTCCTGAGCTCCAGGAAGAGCCGGACCTTACCAACATGGATTACGAAAGCTCGATAAGCAGCATAAACATAGGGACGGAGGACTTCCATAACATAGGAATTGAGCTGGATATCACCGAAGAGACGGAAGTCGTGGACAGGATCTTCGTTTATGTGTTCGTCCCGGCAGGCACCATCCTGAAAGACCCGCCCGCCCTGGCCGATTGGAGCGCTTACAAGAGCGAGACCAACCCCCCCGAACCGATCGGGACGGACTGGGACGTGGTGAACATACAGGAGGTCATCCTCCATCCCCCCGAGGAGGTGACGGACATCAACCCCGACGTGGACAACCCCGACGTATACCTCTACGAGATAGTGTTCACCACGCCTCAGCAGGGCGTGCGTTTCTATAAGGTAATCAACGAGGTTCCCGTCAGCCAGTCGGGCCTCGAGGATGTTTTCGTGACCGAGATCGAGGCACAGGGCCTCGAGCTGGTCACGGCCGGGGAGTCCACGTCGTCGAACGACTTCTTCGCGCAGGGGATCAACCTCCGCCTGGGCCTGAGGCCCTGGGAAAGACTGAGAATCGTCCTGAACTACAACATCAACCGGACGGACTCGAACCCCGAGTCATTTCTGGACCCCGTCACGGGGATATTCAAAAGCATCTTCGTCAAGGACCTGGAAGAAGTGGCGGAGGGGGACGACCTGAGGATCTTGGTGAGGAAGAACTTTGGCGCCTCGGTCATTTGGAGGACCCTCGAGCTGCTCACGACCACGCTCCGCGCCAACAGGAGCGATTTTTTTGACAACCGGGGGCTGACGGATTCCGCCGCGAATACCTACATTTTGACATTCGACTCCAACCCCCTCCCCACCGTCGATGCGCATCTCTCGGCGATAAGGAGCGAGAGATTCAACTTTGGCGACAAACAGTCCACGAATCACTCTCTGTTGTTGACCCTGGGGACCAGGCTTTACAAGGAAGTCAGGATGACCACCGATGCGGGATACACCAATTCCGAGAATCACGACACCGGCATTACCACCACAACAGAGTTCGTCAGGGGCACTATAGACGCTCGCGTCACCAGCGAGTTGTTCACACACGTGACCTTCGGGCTAGAATGGGCTTCGGCGGGGGATACTTCCACCTCCTCCAGAGACGGCGCCGTAATCGTATCTTACCGGCCCGCTAGGCGCATAAGCTTCTCTGGGAATTTCAGGATCAGGGACTCCGAAGAAGAGAGGACCACCACCGAGGGGATCTCGGTAAGCTGGCTTCCGGTGCCCGTAACAAGGGTTGTGGGGAGTTACCAGCACAGGAACGTCTCGCCGGGGCCGGAGACCGTCGACATAGCGAGCGCCTCCGTAAAATGGGACATCACTAAGTTCCTGGACGTCAGGGTCTCAGTGAGTTACACCAGGACTCAGCGGGAGGTCCTGACCGAGAGCAGAGCCATCAGAGTCAGGCTAAATGGCAGATTCTGACGACCTTACTTTATAATAATATAATGTATACCGATATAACGAATCGAGCTTCCAGCCGTCCTCTCCGGCCCACAACGGCTGTCCCCGGAGCATCGGACAGGGGCTCTTCGGCAGGGGGGAGCAGGCCAAGGAGGCCACCTGCCGATATCCTGGTGCTGCTCCTTGGGGCATTGTTCGTGTTCATGTCCGGCTGCGGAGGGATGAGCCCGACCGTCTACAAGCGCCAGGGTTTTGATGCTAGGGAAATGAAGAAGGTGGCGGTGCTGCCGCTGGACCCCCTGGCTGCCGACAGGAACGCCGGAGAAAGGTTCAGGATGGCGATTATCGCCGAACTCCTGTCCAAGGGAGTCGACATCGTCGAACCGGGCGAGGTGATAAGGGTCATGGTCGACATGGATCTGAAAGCCCTTCGCGGCCTTACCGTAGAGAATATACAGGAGATAGGCAGGAGGCTGGAGGCCGACTACGTGATGACGGGCTCTGTGGGGTCATACTCGATACGGAAGGGAGTGGAAGTGTCTTATCCCGACGTTTCCCTCAATCTTATCCTCTACGAGATATCCTCGGGGGAGATTGTCGGCTCTGTCTGGCACTCGACGGGGGGTCCCTCTTTCTCGAGCAGACATTTCGGCGCCGAGGGCAGGACCCTGAACGAAGCGGTGCGGGAAGTTGTCAAGGAAGGTGTAGATGTGTTATTTTAGCTTGTATTACCGCAGCTTACACGGTTTTTGCGTATGAGGAAATTAGCCGTCATAATCATTGGACCTCTCTGCCTGATGCTCCTGACCCTGGGGTGCCGGGGCTCCATGGATGTGTACTACATCAATCCGAATTTCGACTTCTCTTTCATAAAGAGGGTGGCGGTCCTTCCCTTCGACAATCTCTCTCAGGAGAGAAACGCCGAGGACATCGTGAGGCACCTGGTCATCAACGAGCTGCTTGCCACCGAGCTGGTGGACGTGGTGGTGCCCGGCGAGGCAATAGCCGCGATGAACTCCCTGGGGATAAAATCAGTTTCCTCTCTCAGCGAGAAACAGATAAAGGCCCTGGGCAAGGCCCTTAACGTCCAGGCCGTCATATACGGGGCCATCGAGAAATACGAGATAGTCAAGGACAGAAACATATCCGAGCCCGAGGTTACCATTACCATGATAATGGCCGAGACTACCGCGGGCGGCATCGTATGGTCCGTCACCAAGACCGGCGGCGGGGCCGGTTTCATGGCCAGGCATTTCGGCGCCAGGACGGATACCCTCAGCGAGGCCGTCTTGGAGGTAGTAAGGGAAGCAATACGGACCCTGTTCGAGTACTAAGCCCCTCGCGGGCGCACATCCCCAAGGGGTCTCTGCGCATCCGGAGTCTCTGGGCCTGTCCGGAATGATACAGGCGCTCATCAGGAGATGGAAAATGCATAAGGTAATTCAGGGCGAAACGGGTCGCGCCAGCTCTTTCCGGGCGGGCGCCTTCTTGCCGGTTCGCAGGGCGCCCCTGGCGACCGCGTGGCTGCTGTCTTTTATGCTCTTTGCCCTTTTATTGGCCCCCGGGCCTGCCCGTGCGGCGTCCGGTGGAGCCTTGGACATTGCGGTTTTGCCCTTTGCCAACCTCTCCGAGGACATGGAGGCGCAGATGGCGGTGATGCCCGCCGTGAGGGACCGGCTGGCAGAGATGGGCGTTGAAGTGGCGGTCGAGGCGGACGTCGAAAGGATACTTTTCAGAGACAGGGTCAGGGACACCGCCTACGTCTCCGCCGATGTAGCCAACGAACTGGGGGACGAGCTGGGCGTGGAGGCTGTTTTCCTCGGGTGCATCGTCAGCTTCGTCCAGGAAGACGTCCCCCAGATGGGGCTTACGGCGCGTCTGATAGATACCCGCTCGGGCCGCATACTCTGGGCGGGCTTCGCCTCCGTCAATGGGACCGAATTCGCCGGCCTTCTGGGCCTGGGAGAGATTAAGACTATTGACCGTCTGATCCCGAAGGCCGTGGACCGGCTGCTCGATTCATTCAGCGCCGGGCCCCCGCCCGTGCCGAGGGAGCAGACCTACAAGATCGCCGTGATGCCCTTTAAGAACAACACCGAGGCCGTCGATGCCGACATCAAGGCCACATACATGTCCCTGGTGGGGCTTTCCAGGAGCAGGATGTTCGAGCCCCTGGAGCACGGAGAGATCAGGGAGGCAATGGTCCGTTCCCGGATAGGGAAAACAGGGGAGTTGGACTACGAAACCCTTGAGGCGCTCTCGAAGGAGCTGAGGGTCGATGGGATTTTGCTGGGCACCCTGGAGAACTACCCCAAGACGGAGATCGCCACAGTGCCCCCCGAGGTGGAGATGACCGTAAGGCTCCTTGACGCCAGGGAAAAGAGGCTGTTGTGGTATGACAGTTTACTTGGTACCGGTAAAAAAAGTATAATATTGAACACCTGGAATGAAGTGAAACCCGCTGACGAAACCGCATTCGAGGTTATCTCAAAACTAATGAAAAGGATGGAGAAATTAAAGTGGCGTTGAAGCGACTTAAGGAAAAGACCGACAAGCGTGGAAAGAATCTCTCGAAGCTGTTTCTTTGCTGTTCCGCGGTGTTTGTCTTGCTGTTATGGGGATGCGCATCATTATCGACGAGGGGAGATAAAGAAGAAGTGATGGCCTGGGTCAACGGCGAGCCCGTGACCACGGGCGAGGTGATGTACCAGCTCCAGGTGGCCCACAGGAGGGAAGACCTCTCCGGAGCGGGGGCCATAGACGTCTCGAAATACATGAACAAGGTGATAAACAACACGCTGCTGGTCCAGGAGGCCCGCATCATGGGCCTGGACAAGACCCCCGAGTTCATTAAAGCCGTCGACGACTATGTCCTCAGGGAGTCCGTGGTGAGGCTCCATGAAGAGGAGGTTCTGGGGAAGACGGAGCTGACCGAAGAGGATATAGTCGATTTCTATACGAAGAACTTCGACCTGTTCACCCTGAACTATATCGTGACGGATTCGAAGGACAGGGCCGAGGAGGCGCTTGAGAAGCTCAAGGAGGGCGGTGATTTCGAGGAGGTCGCCTCGGAGTACTCCGTGCGCGGACAGGAAGACGACGACGAAAAGGATATGAGGACCAGGATGGAGGAGGAGGGGAGAAAGCCCCACCAGATAACCGTCTCTCGCAATTCCCTCGGGAAGACTCCGGCGATAGAGGAGTCCGTCCTGGCCATGGAGCCCGGCGACATGAGCGGCGTTATTGAGGAGAACGACCAGTACTTCATCATGGTTCTCGCAAGCAGGGAAGAACCGGATTTGAAGGAGCTCGAGAGTGAGCACGTCAGGGGAAAGATGGAAAAGCAGGCCTTGAAGGCAAAGCAGGAGACGCGCGGCGATGAGTATGTCCAGGAGCTCCGTGAGCAGGCCGTCTCGGAGGGCCAGTTGCACATCGACGAGGAGGTCCTCGAGTCGATCGATTTTGAAGATTATTCGAAAGAGGTGGTGGACAAGTGGAAGGCTGACGAAAGGGTCTTGGCCGAGGCTTACGGCAGTGAGCTCACAGTGTCCAAGCTGGCCTCGATCGCGAAGTTCGGGAAGACGAAGGAGGAGGTCCTGGACAACTGGATCAGCTTCAAGGTCGTGGATCATGAGGCCCTGAGCAGGAATTACGAGGAGACCTCCGAGCTCGGGGAAATGGTCGAGACTTACAATAAGCAGCTCCTCAAGGACGCCTTCATCAAAAAGATGATTTTGTCTAAGATCATGGTTTCCGACGGGCTCCTGAAGGAGTATTACTCCGAGCACAAGGAGGAGTTCGCCGGGTCTCCCCGCTACAAGATACAGCAGATTACCGTGAAGAGCATGGAGGACGCCCAGGACGTCCTGGAGGAGCTGAAGGGCGGCGCGGACTTCTCGTGGGTCGCGAAAAACAGGTCCACGGACGTCAACAGTGAAATGGGCGGCAATCTCGGGTGGAAGAAGAAAGCTAAGCTGCCGGTTGAGTTGTGGGATTATTTGGACCCGCTGGAACCGGGCGAGGTAAGCCCTATAATAAAATCCGGCTCCTCCTTCCGGATAATCCGTATGCAGGGGAAGGAGGAAGGGAGAATTCCGGAGTTCGAAGAGGTAAAGGGAGATGTGTTCAGCACGTACATGCAGGACCGGTTCAGCACCATCATGGACGAGTACGTTTCCAAGCTGAGGGAGGATGCGGACATCAGGGTCAACGAGAAGGCCGTCCGGTCCCTGCAGGGGCGGTTCGGTGGCGACGCATAACTTGACACAGGGAAATTTGTGCGGGTAGAATAATCAACCCTAAGGAAGGTATTCCCAGGCTGTTAACGCATATGGATAATGCTGGAAAAACATTGAACAGTACCGGCTGGGGCATCGTCGTGACCTTAGTCTTTGTGATTTCCGTCTTCAGCCTGATAATTGCTTGCGCTCCCACCGAGAGGAGGCCGAGGGCGGGGGGATTCAAGCCCAAGCCCTGCCTGGAGTGCCATGAGGAGCAGCTTCCCCTATTGGACAAGAAGTACGTCCACGCTCCCATGGCTGACAATAATTGCGAGGCCTGCCACCTCCGCCACGGGAAGCTGCCGGTCAAGTCTTTCGTGGAGAGGGAGGAGAGGAAGCTCTGTTTCATCTGCCATACCCAGATGGATACGGACGTCCAGGCCATGGCCTCCGTGCACACCCCCTTGGATAAGGGCAAGTGCGTCGCCTGCCACGACCCCCATGCCTCCGAAAACGAGGCCCTTCAGAGCAAGACGGGGAGCGAACAGTGCTTCATCTGCCATGCCCAGGACACCTTCGTGAGGCAGAAGCGCCACCAGCCCCTCGAGGGCGGGTGCCTCACCTGCCACGACCCCCACGGCTCCCAGAACGAGTTCAACCTGGTCAAGGCCGAGAGGGAGCTCTGCCAGGGCTGCCACGGCTTCACCGAAAAGGCGTTCCGCGATGCCCACAAGAGCTACCCCGTGGAGAACGGGGACTGCTCGAGCTGCCACACCCCCCACAGCTCCACCAACGACAAGCTCCTCAGGGAGTCCGTCCATCCCCCCACCGACCTCGGTCTCTGCTCCTCGTGCCATAAGCCGGCTACTGACGCCGACCCCCTCGGCGTAGTCGCCCAGGACGGCGAGCTCTGCTATACATGCCACGCCAAGGAGGAGGACGAATTCCAGAAGGCCTTCCGGCACTCGCCCCTCGACGAGGGTAAATGCCTGAGCTGCCACGACCCCCACGCTTCGGACCACGCCAAGGTCACGTTGAGGGAGAAGAACGACCTGTGCAAGGGCTGCCACGAGGATAAGCCCAAGACCGATGTCGCCGTGTTGCACGCCCCTATAGAGCAGGCGGGATGCATCGTCTGCCACGACCCCCATGCCTCCGACTACCGGTATTTCCTGGAGAGGCCCGAAAAGGAGGTGTGCTTTACCTGCCATGCCGAGTCGCAGAAGGACCTTGGGGCCCCTTACACCCACGAGCCGTTCTCCAAAGAGGAATGCCTGGGCTGCCACGACGCCCACGGCACCAACAACCCGAGGATGATGAGGGTACCCGTGACCGAGCTCTGCTACACCTGCCACAAGACCGAGAGGGAGAGTTTCTACAAGACGTTCATCCATGACCCGGTGGAAAAGAAAAAGTGCCTCCTGTGCCATAGCCCCCACGCCTCTTCGCAGCCCGGGCTCATCGAGAGCCCCAAGAAGGAGCTCTGCCTGGAGTGCCATGAGAGCATGTACGCCGGCCTGCCCGAGGACCTCCTCCACAGGCCTTTCGCCAGCGCGGCCTGCGGGGACTGCCACGACTCCCACGCCAGTGACAACGCGGGCATGGCCGTCACCCCCGTCCGGGAACTCTGTTACAAGTGCCACGGGACGATGGAGGCGGGCCTCAAGGCCAGCAACGTCCAGCATGCCCCGGTGGTGGAGGGCAAGTGCACGGCGTGCCACAACCCCCACGGGACGAAGCTCGAGTACCAGCTTGTGAACCAGCCCAGAGAGGTCTGCCTAGTCTGCCACCAGAAGATAGTGACCACCACCGCCCGGAAGGGCCACATAGAGATGGAAGAAGGAGACTGCCTGAGCTGCCACCACCCGCACGACTCCGATTTGAGGAAGCTGCTTGAAGCCGAGGACCCGGGCCTTTGCATGAGATGCCACGGTTCCGACGCCGAAAGGCTCTCGACCGTGCACAGGATGCCCTTGGCCGAGATCTCCCGCTGCACTTCCTGTCACGAGCCGCACGTGAGCGCCGGGGAGGGGCTTTTGAAGGAAGTGCTCCATGACCCGTTCGGGAGGAGGGACTGCATAGCCTGCCATGAATAGCGGAAGACCCGTGATACTGCCCGCCGCAGGGCCCGAGGGCCCGAGGGGAGCTATTATAAGGAGCCTCTCGTGCGCCGGAGTCCTTCTGTTTGTCGTGGCGGCCCTGGTCCTGGCCCTGGGCTCCGTGGCCCATGCCAAGACAGACCTGAAGGCGAAGGTGCCGGAGCTCTGCTACAACTGCCATGTGGAGCTCAAGGAAAGCCTCTCCAGCAAGTCGGTGCATTTTCCCTTCAGGCAGGGGATGTGCGACGCATGCCACAACGTCCACGCCAGCGACAAGAGCGCCCTGATGAAGGAGGATGTGACCCCCCTCTGCCTGAGCTGCCATAAAGATGTCAAGGACCTCCTTGACAAGGGAGGCCTGCACACCGCCCTGACGCAGGGCAACTGCATAGACTGCCACAACCCCCACAGCGGCGACAACGAGAATCTGCTGGTGGAGGCCAAGAAGGACCTGTGCTGGAAATGCCACGGCGGCCTGAAGGCTCAGGCGGAGAAGGCGTACATGCATACCCCCTTCGAGCAGGGGCAGTGCTCCACCTGTCACGACCCCCATGCCTCGGTCGAGAAGTACCAGCTTGTGCAGTCGCCCAACAAGATCTGCCAGGTCTGCCACGCCCCGGGCTGCAACGTCCAGGGGGTCTCCATAACCCAGGCCACCAGCAAGCTCGACTGCACCCAGTGCCATGCCGGGCATAGTTCCGGCGTGGATGGCCTTTTCGGCCCCTACGGGCACCCGCCCTTCATGGACAAGGCCTGCGAGTCCTGCCACAACCCCTTTGAGCCGGGCAAGCCCATCACCACCTGGGCCAAGGGTGAGGCCCTGTGCTTCGGCTGCCACACCAAGGATCCGGCCAACTTCAACGACGGCGATGTGCACCTCATGGTGACGGAAACCCCGTGCTTCCTCTGCCATGACCACCACGCCTCCGGAAGCCCGAAACTCACCGTCGACGAGTCGAGGGTGTGCTTCGACTGCCACGGCGATATAGGAGAGAAGATAGAGGCCATGAAGAGGTCCCTGGACGAGGTCCACAAGGAGAAGGAGTGCTTCGACTGCCACAAGCCCATGCACTCGAGCCAGATACATTACTTCAAGGCGGACGTAATAGAACTCTGCTCAGAATGCCACCAGGCCGAGCACAGCATCACCCACCCCATAGGCGAGGGGGTCATAGACCCGCGCACCGGCCAGACCCTCAACTGCATCTCCTGCCACAGCCTGCATGAGGCCAGGGCCGATTACATGCTCCAGTTCGACAGGAAGCGGCAGCTCTGCATCCAGTGCCATAAGATATAAGACCTTTCGGAATCCTCCCTTTACCACTATTTTGGTACGATTATTGCATCAATTCTGGCGACATGTTATTGTTATTTATATAACGCTATGGTAAATATAG
>JASFVA010000034.1:0-9749 GCA_050050055.1 Nitrospirota bacterium | reverse complement strand
GCGGAACCACCACCACTGCCTGTCTCCCGCCATGCGGAAAACAAGCCCGTTCCTGTTGTCCACGCCCACCGCAGGAGTCCAGTCTACCTCGACAATCCCGTCCGAGACGCCCGAATCTATGACGTGACCGCCGTTGTCAGTGGTGAGGCGGGCCTCGTTGCCCTGGATGTCGCCCCCGCCGGGCGGGGCGGAACGTGTTATAGACTCCCAGCCCGAGCCTTCGACGTCTATATCCGGCGTGTGGGAGTTAAGGGCCGTCCCGTTGGAGTCCGTGAAGGCGTCATAGACGTAGACGCTCTGAATCGCAACCCCGTCAGTCCCGCCGGAGGTGACGCTCTCGTAGTCGGTCTTCTTGTAGAGCTTAATCGCCATTTATGCTCCCGTCGGTTAGGCTCAGTTTACGTTCAGAATTCCCTCGGCGTTCCACTGTATAGTGAAGTCCGCCCCTTCGGAGCTCTTGTCCGCGCCGAAGTCGATGTAGCAGATGAGGGGCGAGGTCGAGGCCGCGCCAGTGTCCTTGTAGACGACGGCGCCCCTGGCGGTTATGGTCGAGTTGGACCATGTCACGTCGTCGGCGTCGAAGACGCCCTCGTCGTCGGCGTTGTCCTGGATCACGCTCTTGTTCGAAAGGGCCGCCCCTCCCGCGGTGTAGCCCGTGCCCGAGACCTCGTTCGTAACGTCGTCCCGGAAGTCGTGCAGGTCGGCGTCGGGGGTGTAGCCCGATGTGACGAGCATCACCTTGATGGTGTCGTTCGCCAGGTCCAGGGAGCCGTCCATGAGGGACTTCTTAAAGCTGTTGAATATCACGTCTGCCATTTGCCTTTCCTCCTTCTGAGTTTTTATTGAGACTTGAGGCCTTGGATTTGAGGTTTGAAATCTCGGACTTGAGTTTCTTGGGTGAGAAATTCGGGGGTTTAGATTCGGGGATTCCTCTGCGTCAGCCTATCTCACGGCAGGACCTCCACGAAGTCGAAGTCGAAGCCGTAGGCCCCGGGGGCAAGTTCCCTCAGGTTCAGGGGCCCCTGGAGCCTTCCGTATATCCAGCTGCCCTCGTGGTCCTCGAGCCAGAAGGGCTTGCTTCCCGCCCAGTCCGAAAAGAGGGCCAGGACGCCTTCCTTCTGGGCCTCTGAGCACCGGGGCACGCGGTAGGGCCTCCGGCGCTTCGGGGCGCCGTGGACGAGGAAGCGGTCCTGCCCGGCGGCCGTCTGCGCGTGCTCCACGTTGAAGACGCCCTCCAGGGGGCCGGCGGGGCGCTCGGGGTTCCGCTCCCACTCGTAGGTGGAGGTCAGGAAAAGCTCCGCCAGCTCCGGGGCCGAGGAGGGCGCGGTTATCCTGAGCTTCCAGTAGCGCTTCGCCACCGCCGCCCAGGCAGTGTTGACGAGCCCCGTCCCCTGCTGCGTCCACCCGGGCACGGCGGGGTCGTAGGCCGCGTCGTCGTCGGAGTGGAGGACCTCCAGGGTCGCGCCGTCGAGGTTGTGCCCCGCCGGCACGAGGAGCCTGTCCACCGCCCGGGGCGAGGCCCCCTGGTCCGCCCTCACCTCCACGGTCCCGGCGGAAGCGGCCCTGAACATTCGGCCCGCGTCCCGGTCGTAGAGCCGGTAGAGGGGATAGCCCGGGTCCTCGGCGCCGCTGGTCAGGGAGACCGCCGAGCCCTCGAGTATGTTTAGGCCTGCGCATTTTATCACGTTAGACACCTCCCCCTTCTATGACCTTCTCCGAAGCCTGGTTCTCAGCCGCCTCCATTAAAAAAACCTGGCATCCGCAAATGGCCGCTGATGTTGTTTTCATACTTGCCTCCTCAAGGTCCCCAGTAATACGCTTCCCCCTTCTCGGCATCGACCGCCAGGACACCCTCGCGGAATCGCTTGTATAAGCTAATTCTGCGCGTTTTGCATTTATATATTTCGTAGCCGGCGATTTCTTCGGCGCGGACAGTGCCGGTGATTTTATTCGGCCAGTCGAAGAAATCTCCGGGCCCCCCATAAGGCGCCAATTCAACCTCGCCCCCGGTCACCCTGTCGCAACGCTTGCGAATCTCGGAAATCTCCCCTGGGTCAAAATTGAAAAAGAGCCACATCTCGGGATCCTCAAAGAGGCCCATATAGCGAATGTCGGTCGTGGAAGGCGGCATGAATTTAGATTGGGGCAGGGCATCTGCAGCCGCGTCGTAGGTGGGATAACTACCCTCATAATACCCATACTCGCCCACCTCATAGAGAAACGGCTCAAGGAAGAGCAGCAAGGCGATGAACAGAAATATACCGATGAGGATTATCCCAAGAACCTTGAGCGCCCTCCTAAGAATCTTAAGTCCCCCCATTGGCGACCTCCTTACCAAAAACGCTCCGGCAGCCAGTCGGGCCGGTAGTGTGCGCACGAATCGCCACAGGAAACGGATGGCTCCATGCTCCCCCGGGCGCGGCCGAATCTGTTCGCAAGCTGGTCCTGTCTGCTGCCCTCGGGCGTATGCTTATGCTGCTCGTCGCGGCGCAAGTTGTAAATATTAAGGTCATACCACTCCTTTACATCGCTGAGAAGAACCGACTCGGCGAGGCAGCCCAACTTCGCGGCCTCGCAATTAGCCTTGCAGTGGAAATACTTGTCCACGGTTCCAGGTTTCAAGTCGGGTTGCTTTTCTTTTTGCGCCTGATAATAATCTTTCGCCGCCCGCAGTTTCATGTAGTTTCTCGCGAAAATAGCGAGTACTTCCGTCCTCAGGCCCATAGCGAACGCCTGCAGGGCGGGGAAGTACATCCGCACGGCTTGTCTCAGAAAGTCCCTGGGCCTGATTCCCCTCTGGCGCACGCGCCTCACCGGGTGCGCCGCCCCGGGCCAATGGAGGGCGCGCCTCCCCCTGGGCTCGATGACGATGGGCGTCCCCGAGGGGCCGTATATCCCCGTGCCCCCGTGGAGGTGCTTGGCGTATGGCGCCGTGGCCTCGAGCACGCCGCGGCCCGCGCCCGCCAGGTGGGCGCGCATGGAGTTCCTGAGCCTTCCGGTCCTCACGGGGGCGCGCCTCCTGGCCTCGGCCTCCAGGGCCCTGACGTGGGCGCCGGCCAGGGCGAGGGATATCCTCCTCGGAAGGCCCCCGCCGGGGCCCAGGGCCAGGCCCAGGGTCAGGCCCCGCGTGTAATCCGGTATGTCGAACTCGAGCCTTGCCATGTCTCAAACCTTCCCGCTAAAGTCTATCCCCCGGAGGGTGCCTTCGTAAACCCCGGCGCGAATGTGTGTCGCCATCACGCCCCTCCCTCGAAGGCGGTCCTGAACTCCACGGCGTATACCGCCGTGTCCCTTCCGGCGAAAAGCAGGCTCGTCCTCGCCGGGGCCAGGGGCTCCATGTCGAGGCCGAGGTCCTTGTCGGCCAGAGCCGCCAGGACGTCCCTTACCGCGTCGTAAGCGCCGCCCGCCTCTTTCCTGGCCTTGTCCTGCCCCTTGAGGCTTCGCGCCCCCACGAGGACCGAAAACGTGCAGGCCTCGCGCCTGCCCGCGCCGCCCGCCTCCCCGGGGGCGAAGTCCGAGCCGCCGTAGGCCACGTAGGCCGCGGGGAAGCGAAGGGGCAGCGCCTCCAGCTCGTCCTCGAGCTGGCCCGCGTAGGTCTCCACGGTCCTGAGGTACGGGACCTGAGCCTTCAGCTCCGCGATGATTCCGTCTTCTATGGTTTCGAAGTCCATCTCTTTCTAAAACCCCTTTAGCCTGTCCCTGGTGAAGACGTTGTCGCCCTCGGCCCTGTTGGTCTCGGCCCTGCCGTCCTTCGACGCGCCCGGGGCGGGGTCCACGCCCAGGGAGACGAGGCCCTTGGAGATGGCCTCGAGCTGCCTCACGGCGGCGCGGTAGCGCTCGGCCCTCACCCCGGGCATCTCCCTCACCAGGCGGGAGTAGAGGTTGTAGACGGCGATGTCCACCGAGAGCTTCCTCACTATCTCCGGCGGCGCGGCGAAGGGCACGGCGTAGCGCTCGCCGCAGTAGGAGTCTATCTCCGCGTCGGCCTGGGCTATGGCCTCATCGACCCTGGCCTGGTTAATGGAGCCCGCGGCCTCGTCGTCCGTGAGCTGAACGACGAGCTCCTCCGGGAGCATCTTCTTTATGTCCTCAACCGTAGAGTAGGGCATCTTGTCAATTCCTCTCCTCTCGTGGGGGATACATAAGGGGGACGCGAGTCCCCCTTATGCCTTTAGAGCCAGGGCAGCACCATGAGCTCGGCCGTGCCCTTCCACTTGTTGGTGGCGCCGGAGGCGTCGCGCTCGTTCATGAGTATCTCCCTGGCCTCTGCCTCGAGGTCCGGGGGGACCACCAGGAGGTTAGGGACGATGCCCAGGGGCTTGCCCTCGGAGTCCTTGAAGCCCATCATGGCGGCCCGGGCCGCGCCGTAGTTCGCGGCGTCCAGGGTGTCCTTGGAGCCGTAGGCCATCTGCCAGAGGCCGTAGCCCGCGTTGTCGCGGCGGTCCACGCCGTAGAGGTACTTCTTGCTCATGAAGACGGACTCGTCGTCGGGGCGGTCCTTGGCCACGAACTCCACCTCGCGCCTGGACTGGAAGATGAGGGGCCTTATCTCGCGCGAGGCGTCCAGGAGAAACCAGGCCGTGCCGGAGCCGCCCCCGAAGTTGCTGACCGTGCCCCCGCCCACGGGGTGGTCGGTGTCGAAGAAGTACTGCCCGTCGTAGCAGGTGGAGGCGAAGCCGTCCTTTAGGAGGCCCGCCACGAGCTCGTCGGGGTGCTGGGCGGCGGCGCGGCCCAGTTCGGCAACTATGGGGCGGTAGACGCCTATGGCGTCGTCCTCCACGTCGTTGCGGTCCACCTCGATGGTGGCCTCCCAGTCCTTGTTCCTGACGGTGTAGGACTGGAGGGTGAGGTTCTTTATCTGCCGCTCGCCCACCCACTCGCGCATCTTGGGGAAGGCCCCGAGCCACGCGTAGGTCTCCTCCCTCACCGAGGAGGGCACGACCATGGCGAGCTTTTCGTAGCTCGTCCTTACGTTTGCGAAGGCCTCGTTGAATATGGTCTGGAAGCCCCTGTATACCGCCTGAAGCGATGCCTGGTTGATTATCATCTTTCTTAAATCCTCCTTTTGAGCATTAGAGCGGCAGAGCAATAGAGCAGTAGCCTTTACTGCCGCGCCGCCGCGCTGTTTCTTGTGAAATCGCTTCGCCACTCCGTTCCTCGCAATGACCGTCGTTGCGGGCGGAGCGAAGCGGTCTCTCCGTCTTATACCCGGGCGGGGGGATGCGCAAGGGGGACTGCTAAAGTCCCCCATGCGCTCAGTCGAACTTCACCCACACGCCGCCGCCCTCGACGTCGAAGACCCGGCCCGCCACGGAGCGGGTGCCCGTGCCGTCGGTCCTGGCCACGGTCTGGTCGTCGACGATGTAGCAGTCGGCGCCCATGTCCGCCGCGGTTATCTCGTCGGCCCCGGCGGAGTTTTCGAACTTGAAGACTCCCTTCCTCACCTCGACGCTCACGTCCCCCGCCGAGCCCGAGGAGTTGTCGGCTTGGGCCTCGGCCCTTCCCGCGCCCAGCAGCCCCGTGGCCGTGGCGCCGGGGGCGGCGTAGCCGTTTGCGTCCCGGGCCACGAGGGCCCCGGCGAAGATCCTCTCCGATGCCGCCACGGGGAGCGACACTACCTGCCCGTCCCTCATGGCGGTGTTCCTGTCAGCCGTAAGCGATGCCATTTTGAAACCTCCTTTTCAGGGCGTAAGAGGGGACCTGCGTCCCCCTTACGTATCCCCCTTTTCTTTTTTGCTGTGCTTTCTGAAAGCCTCGTCCGAGACCATGAGGAGCCTGTTCACCGAAATCTGCATCCCCCCGGCGGGGGGCGAGCCCAGGTTAAGGGCCTCGAGCTCCCCGGTGGGCACCACCGCCGGGGCCCTGGCCGCGAAGACCTTGAAGCCCTCGGGGTCGCGCCCGGCGTAGGAAAGGGCCCACTGTCCCTGGGCCGGCGTGAGCTTCCCGGCCTTCATGGCGCCGGCCACCAGCTCCTCGGCCTCCACCCGGGAGAGCCTGGCCCTTAGCTCCGCAAGCTCCGCCCGGGCAGCCGCGAGGGACCCGGCGGCCTGCCTCATGGCGGCCACCGCGCCAAGGACCTCCCCCTCGCCCGCGTCAGCCCCAAGGCCGAGCTCCGCGAGCACCGTCTGAGGCACGGGCGACTCGCCCCTTTTCCTCAGGGCTTCGAGGGCTTTTAAAGCTTCCTCCTCCGTGGCCCCCGCCGTGAGGCCCAGGGCGCTTAAAACCTTCTTCATTGACCTTTCCTCCTTCCTTATTTTGTTAGAGCAGTAGCGCAGCGGCGCAGTAGCGCAGCAGCAATCATCGTCAAGCCGAGCCTGTTCCGGCGCTTCGCGGGATTCCGAAACGAGCCCGGAATGACCTTTCGGAAACTGCTGCTCTGCTGCTCTACTGCTCATATGCTCCTTGTTCACAATTGGCACCATGCCGTCTATGGCCGGGGTGTTCGTCAGCGCCGCGCCCAGGAGCTTCACGACCCGGTTGTCCGAGAGGCGCTTCAGGAACACCGGCGAGAGGTAGCGGTACTCCCGGTTTCCGAGGTACTCCCTGGCCCTGGGCGTCCATTCCACAGCGGCCCACACGCCGTCCCTGCCCCGGTTTATGAGCCTCTTTATCCACCCCGCCGCCGGGGCCTCGCCGCCCGAGAGGCTCTGGTGCTCGTAGTCGATGACCATGTCGTTTGTGCGGGAGCCGAAGTCCTCGACCATGCCCCTCATGTCCTCCTCGCCGAGGGAGAAGGCGCCCCTGTCAGTCTCGTGGGTGCCGTAGGGGATTATCTGTATCTCCTCGGGCGGAGCCTGGAGACTTTCCATCGAGATGAGGGCCTTTAGCCTTGTCACTTGGCCCCTCCTTTCCCCCCGGCCTGGGGTATGCCGAAGCGCTCGTGGATGTGCCCCCGGGGAATGCCTTCGAAGCCCACGTCCTTCACCAGGGTGGCGTAGGTCTCGGCCAGGGCCTTGAGGTCCGCGCCCGGCTCGTGCTTGAACCTGAATACGGGGAGGCTCGCGCCGGGGCCGAAGTTGAACTCCACCAGGGGGCGGAGGAGCTGCATGGTTATGGTCTTTGCCAGGGCCTTTGCGTCGGCCTCCAGGAGGTCCTGCCTCACGGCCCGCGCCTCGCTCTCGCCGCCCAGCCTTCCGGGGGTGGACTCGGCGCTTCCGCTGTGCCCCAGCACGGCCTTCGAGACCGCCCGGTCGCAGAAGCCCGCCAGCCGCTCGAAGACCTCGGCGGTGGCCGCCTTGCCGGCCTGCTCCAGGAGCTCTATCACCGTGGAGTCCGATATCACCGCCGCGGCGTCGGAGCCCAGGTTGAAGACCGCGCGCTTCAGGGTCTCGCGGTCGGCCTCGGAGGTGCCTGGGCCGAACCTGCCCACCCTCATGGGCATGGCGTAGCGCTCGCTGAAGATCATCCAGTCCTTGAGGGTGTAGTTCTTGAACAGGTACATGTAGGCGCAGGGCCTGAGCATCCCCGCCCTGGGCGCGATGCCCGAGCGGCCCTTCGCCCGGTGGACCATGAACTTCCTGGGTGGAAGCTCCTCGCCGTAGACGGGAGCCTCCTCCGTCAGGAGCCGGGGCGCGGTGGAGATCCGGGGCTCGGGATTTGAATTCCCGGACGGGGGATTGAGGAAAGTAAAGAGCTTCTGGTGCCGCCACCTGAGGTCCTTTACCCAGGCCTTCCCCCCGGACACCTCCCAGATTATCTCGCTCACCGAGAAGCCCTTGCCCACGGCGTCCATGAGGTCCAGGAGGGCCTCGTCCCAGTTCTCCGTCCAGAAGAGGGCCTCCCTTACGAAGGAGGCGACCTCGGCGTCCGCGCCGCTTTCGGAGGCGGCCGCGACCTCCCACTCCAGGCCCGCCACTGCGAGCTTCCGGGTCTGGAGAACCGAGCCCAGGTGGGCGTCCTTTTCCTCCATCTCCTCGAAGAGCTCGGCCTGCCTCCTTATGTCCCCGGCGTCGGCCTCCACGAATATCTGCGCCAGCCGCTCCGGGGTGAGGCCCCGGGAGGGGTAGCTCGAATAGAGGGCGCCGCGCAAGCCGGGCGAGCCTATCTCGCCCAGCGCCGGGGCGCTTCCTTCAATGGTGTTTCCGTGTCTGTCCAAGATGGCCATCGCTTGTCTCTCCCTTTTCTTCTTTCCTTATTCCTCTCTCTACCAGCACCCTCTGTCGCCCAGGCCCCGCTCCCTCGCGCCCACGCGCTCGTAGCGCGTCTCGCGCGCCGGGAGGCTCCCGGCGTGGAGGGCCAGGGCCAGGGCCCAGAAGCGGTCGGCGTGGCTCTCGCCGCCCCGCTCGGCGGCGTAGCGGACGTTTCCCGAAGCGGTCACCGAGCGCTTGAGCGAATGGAGGTCCTCGCGGAGCCTGCGGTCCGCCGGGATGCGGAGCCTCCTGTCCTCGAAGGCCCTCCTGGCCGTGACGGCCAGGTCCTCCTTCACCTGGCTTGTGAAGCTAACGCCCTCGACCCTCCCGCCGAACCTCTCGCTGGCCTCCTCGGCAAGCTGCGCCCCCAGGCCCGAGGAGTCGATGCAGCACCTGCGCAGGGGGGATTCCATCCCCCCCGCGGTACCCCCCTGCAGGAAGGAGCCGTCCAGGAGCGAGTAGAGGTAGTCCCGCTGGAGGCTGAAGCGCTCGCCCCGCATCTCCCTGACCATGCGGGTCCAGAAGACGTCGCCCACCCGCTCCAGGAGCCAGAGCACCGTGAGGTCGTGCTTCCGGCCCACGTCCACGCCCAGGAAGAGCGCCCCGGTCCGGGATTTGAGATTCGAGGCATCGAATTCCACGGCGGCCCCCTCGTCCTCGCAGGAGGAGATCATCCCGTAGGTGAGGTAGGCCGTGGCCTCGTCCAGGAAGGCGCACTCGAACTCCTGGGCCCAGGCCTCGGGGTCGGCGATGCCCCCGCGGAGGGCCTCCACGTCCACCCGGAGGCCCTGCCCCCGGGCGTCGTGGATGTCCGTCCTGTGGCGGGAAAACCGCGCGTCCCGCGACCAGAGGCGGTGGAACATGTTCTGCCTGCCGTTGGGGGTGGAGCTAACCCTTATGCCGTAGCCCCTGGTGACGGTGGGGTACATGGCCCTCCATATGCCCTCGGTGTCGGTGTGGAAGGCGAACTCGTCGAGGAAGACGTTGCCGGAAAAGCCCCGCACGGTGCCGGGGTTCGAAGGGAGGCTCAGGATGCGCGAGCCGTTTGGAAGCTCCACCTCCTCCCTGGTCTCCCGCTCGGCCTTTAAGACCCCGGCGCTCCTTACGTCGAAGTACCGGAGGTGCATGTAGACCTTGCGCATCACCTCCGCCGACTGCCGCTCCGAGGAGGAGAGGATGAGGTTGTTGCACCTCCGCGTGAGGGCCTCCCTCACGGCCTCCATGGCCAGGGCGAAGGACTTGCCCACCTGCCGCGAGGCAAGCCATATCTTTAGCGGGCTCCGGTCCTCCACCCACCTCCTCTGGTAGGGGAGGAGTATCGCCACCTGCTTCCTCTGCATCTCGCGGGCCGGGACCATCTCCTCGCCCGCGGAGCGGGCCGGGGGCGGGGCTATCTGCTGGTGCGCCTTATATCCTCGTTCCATCCCTTTTTATCCCGTAGTCGTTTTCCAGTATCTCCTCGGCCACGCGCCTGAGCTCGCCGGGGTCCTTGGCCGAGGAGCCGGTCTTGAGGGAAAGCTCCACGATGGTCTTGACCAGCGAGGAGTAGGCGCTTTCGGCCTTGTGGTCCATGGGCTCCTCGGCGGTCTTGAAGTAGGCCTCGTAGGCCTCTTTGCGCTT